>DATLOA010000158.1:0-2786 GCA_035536515.1 Burkholderiaceae bacterium
TGCGCGCGCGCGTTAACAGCGTTCATCATCAAGGCGTAAAGAGGCTGGCTGACGGCTTCACTGTGGAAGCGATGTCACCCGACGACGGAATGATTGAAGCGATGCGCTGGAACGGTAACTCTTATGTGAATGCCGTTCAATGGCATCCCGAATTTCATGACTGGAGAACTAGCGAGACGCTGTCGGGCGACCCGATCTTGCAGGAATTCCTTAGCGCTGCCAAAGCACCGGCAGCGGTCAAGACATGCTGACTGTTCGCAATCCGGCAACCGGCGATACGATCGCGCAGCTACAGCAGGACAACGCCAAGTCGATTTCTGCAAAGTATTCCGCGGCGCGCGCCGCCCAACCGGCGTGGGCGTCCACCGCCCTTGCAACGCGCCTCGGCGCAATGCAACGCTTTCGCGAGGCGCTGAACAGCGATGCCGAACGGCTCGCCGCTGTCCTCACGTCGGAAACCGGTAAACCGATTCGACAGTCAAAAAACGAGATCAGAAATTTGCCGGCACGGATCGACTTTTTTCTTGCTGAGACTGAAAAGACGATCGCCACCCGAGAAGTGCACAACGCCGCCGGCATGCACGAGCAGATTTCGCACGAACCGCTCGGCGTCGTCGCCAACATCTCTGCCTGGAACTATCCGTACTTCGTCGGGGGCAATGTATTCGTACCGGCGCTGCTGACCGGCAACGCGGTGCTGTACAAGCCGTCCGAGTTTGCCGCGCTGACGGGAATGGAAATCGGAAAGCTGTTGCATCGATCCGGCGTTCCGGAGGATGCGTTCGCGGTGCTGATCGGTGACGGCTCCGTCGGGGCGGAGCTGATCAAGCAACCGATCGACGGGGTTTTCTTCACTGGCTCGTACGCCACCGGCCAGCGAATCGCGCGCGAGCTCGGGCCGCGCATGGTGAAAGTGCAGCTTGAGCTGGGCGGCAAGGATCCGATTTACGTGCGTGAAGACGTCGACGTGGGAAAGGCTGCGACTTCGCTCGCCGACGGCGCGATGTACAACACCGGTCAAAGCTGCTGCTCGGTTGAGCGCATCTATGTGCATCAGACAATTTATGAAGCCTTCGTCGGCGCGTTCGTCAAGGAAGTCGAAGGCTTCAAGCTTGGCGACCCGACGTCGGAAGACACCTACATCGGCCCAATCACGCGCGCACCACAGCTCGAAATTCTTGAGCGGCAGGTCGCCGACGCCGTCGGTAACGGCGCGCGGCTTGTCCTTGGCGGCACTCGCGTTCAACAGCCGGGCAACTGGTTCTCGCCTGCAGTCCTGACGCATGTCGATCACTCGATGGAAGTGATGCGCGAGGAAAGCTTCGGCCCGATCATCGGCATTCAGAAAGTAGCGAGCGACGATGAAGCGGTGCGGCTGATGAACGACACCGAGTACGGGCTGACGGCCGGCGTTTACACAACCGATGAACAGCGCGCGAAATCAATAATGAAGCAGCTTCGCGCTGGCTCGGTTTACTGGAATTGCTGCGATCGCGTGAGTCCACGACTTCCGTGGAGCGGTGTAGGCCATTCCGGCATCGGGCTGACGTTATCGACGTACGGCATCGAAGCGTTTACGCGGCCGAAGGCGTGGCACCTGAAAAGCGCATAGGTTTTTCACCGCTGTTTTTTGCCACAGCGGAACGCGAGCGGCGACCGCGTGGTTGATGCTGTCGCGCCTCCCGCGGCCGCGCGCATCGTCGTCATCGGCGGCGGCATCATGGGATGTTCAGTCGCGTACCACTTGGCAGCGCTCGGCGAGAAAGATGTCGTGCTGCTCGAACAGGGGCGGCTGACGTCGGGTACGACGTGGCACGCGGCAGGACTCGTCGGTCAGCTGCGTGCGCACGAGAGCATGACGCGGCTTATCCGTTACTCGACCGAGCTGTATTCGAAGCTCGAAGCCACAACCGGGCTCAGCACCGGCTGGAAACAATGCGGCTCGCTCGCGGTCGCGCGCACGGCCGACCGAATGATTCAATTGAAGGGCACCGCTGCGGTCGCGCGCGCACATAAAGTTGATTGCGATCTCATTTCGCTCGCGGATGCGGCGAAGCTGTATCCGATCATGGCAACCGAAGATCTGCACGGTGCAGTGTGGCTTCCGGGTGATGGCAAGGCAAACCCCGCGGACCTGACGCTTGCCCTTGCCAAGGGTGCGCGCAGCGGCGGCGTAAGAATCTTCGAGAACGTGCGCGCGGCGGGGCTGAAAGTTTCTTCAGCGCGCACGCGCCGCGTTTCGAGCCTCAGTTGGCGCAACAAAGCAGGCGATGATGGCGAAATTAACGCTGAGATCGTCGTACTGTGCGGTGGCCAGTGGTCGCGCGCAATTGCGCGCCAGATCAACGTCACGGTGCCGCTGTTTTCCTGCGAGCACTATTACATCGTCACCGATCGCATCGAAGGCGTGCATCGCGACCTGCCGGTGCTACGGGATCCGGACGGCTACGTTTATTTCAAAGAAGAGGTAGGCGGGCTGTTGATGGGCGGCTTCGAGCCAAACGCAACGCCGTGGCTGCAGAGTGCCTCGCATCGCGGCGGCATTCCGGAGAATTTCGAGTTCCAGTTGCTGCCCGATAACTGGGACGCGTTTCAGATCCTGCTGGAAAACGCGATGATCCGCGTGCCGGCACTCGAAACCGCGCAGGTCAAACAGTTTTATAACGGCCCCGAGTCGTTCACCGCGGACAACAACTTCATCGTAGGGCCGGCGCCCAGCTTCGAAAACTTCTACGTCGGCTGCGGCTTCAACTCGATGGGCATCGCGTCGGCCGGCGGCGCAGGCA
>DATLOA010000159.1:0-9222 GCA_035536515.1 Burkholderiaceae bacterium
GTGAACTGCTTCAGCCGCGGCACGACTCCCGCCGGAGTGACCTGGCCCTGCGGGGCAATTAGCGTAACTTTCTCGCCGCGTATCAGACCGAGCGTGCGCGCCAGTTCTCCGCCGAGAATAACGCCGAACTCGCCCTCAACCAACGCAGTCAACTGTGCACCGCGCACCTGCGAAGCGATCTCAGACACCTGCGGCTCGGCGGCAGGATCGATGCCGCGCACCAGTGCGCCGCGCACGCTTTCGCCGTTGGTCAGCAGCGCCTGCGCGTTGATGTAGGGCGCAGCACCAATCACCTGCGGATTGCGGCGCGCGATTTGCTCGACCGCGCGCCAATCGGACAATGCGCCATTGTTAGCGAATACCTCGACGTGCGACACGACCGACAGCATGCGATCACGTACCTGATAAACGAAGCCGTTCATTACCGATAACACGACGATCAGCGCCATCACGCCAAGGGCGATACCGATCATCGAAATACCGGAGATGAACGAAATGAAGCCGTTGCGGCGGCGCGCACGTCTTCCAGCGCGCGTATAGCGCAACCCTATTCGAAGTTCGTATGGGAGATTCAAGAGTGGGATTCGCTGAGCGCGCAATTGTAGCCAAGCGTCAAGCTCAGCTCATGTTGCATTTCCGACCGTAAAATCAGTCGATGCATTTCACGTTGCTTATAGCCGGCGCGTTGCTGCCCGGCGAATTGGCTGCGGCACTGACTCAATCGTTAGAGACTCCGAACTTGAAAGCCCGGTTGGCGCGCGCCACGTTGATTTCACGACCTGCTTCGTCCCGAGGCGCGGCCGCACACTTGGACTGGCTTGCGAAAAAGTTGTTCGGTCAAGCTGCGCCTGTTCCCACTGCCCCATATGCCTACGCGCAGCTCGCCAATTCACCAGCACCTGCGTTTGTCTGGCATGCCGACCCGGTGCATATAGAAGTTGCGCGCGATCATCTGATCGTGCAATCGCTGGATACCGATGCGCCGACCCATGAAGAATCGAATGCATTAATCGTCGTCGCCAACGAAGCCTTTGGTGCGCACTTTGAACTGGTCGACATTAGCGGGCGCTGGTTTCTATTATCGGAGCGTGATTGGCAAATCGATGCACTGCCACTGGCAGTGGCCAACGGAGCCGCAGTTCAAATGCCCGGCGGACCCTATGCGCAGATATGGAACCGGTTGCATAACGAAATCCAGATGGCGTGGTATGCACATGCGGTGAATCAGGAGCGTGAGGCGAACGGCGCGCGGACAGTCAATGCTATTTGGCTTCACGGCGGCGGCCGCCATAAGCCGCTGTCACCCATCGAATTCGGGCAGGTGCACGCTGATGCAACCGAGTGGCAAGGCGC
Organism: Burkholderiaceae bacterium; assembly: GCA_035536515.1. Classification (GTDB taxonomy): domain Bacteria; phylum Pseudomonadota; class Gammaproteobacteria; order Burkholderiales; family Burkholderiaceae_F; genus JACCZX01. The sequence goes on from DATLOA010000159.1 coordinate 1,354, forward strand.
GGCAGAAGCGGCAGGTGCACGCGGTGTATCTGCGAGCGCTGGCGTTATTGATACCTCTCTCGTCGTGGTCGAAACGCCATGGGCGGCAAGGCAGCGCCAGGATTGGGGCGCGTGGCTGCGTGAGATCACTACCATCGACCGGATATTGGCCGCGCACGCCACCGACTCGATAGATCTGACTTTAACCGGCGATACTTGGCGTACGTTTGCTTTGCGACCCTTCGATCGATATAGGCCATGGCGCCAGCGCACACTAGCGCAGGCGTTCACCGAATGACCGTTCTTACCGTTCGGGACTTCGACGCCACGACAGCGCGCCGCCTGGCCGCGGAAGGCCTTCCTGCACCACTGGCGCGCGCTCTTGCGGCACGCGGCATCGAGAGCCTGGCCGAGACGCGCTTATTGCTGGATGGACTGACAGCGCCCGCCGCGCTGTCGCATGTTGCCGACGCCGCGGCTCTTCTTGCGGATGCCATCGACTCCGATTCGCGTTTGCTGATCGTTGCTGACTACGACTGCGATGGAGCCACTGCGTGCGCAGTCGGGTTGCTCGGTCTGCGCGCAATGGGGGCACACGTCGACTACCTCGTTCCAAATCGTTTCGAGTACGGCTACGGGCTGACACCGGAGATTGTCGACCTCGCGGCTAGCGCATCGCGCGGGCCGCCGGACTTGCTGATTACTGTCGACAACGGCATCGCGAGTGTCGAAGGCGTCGCACGGGCGAACGAGCTCGGTATGTCGGTGCTGGTCACCGATCATCATTTGCCCGGTACGGTGTTGCCTGCAGCCGCCTGCATCGTCAATCCCAACCAGGTCGGATGCGGATTCCCGAGCAAGCATCTCGCAGGCGTCGGCGTGATGTTCTATGTGCTGCTCGCGCTGCGTGCCGAACTGCGTGCACGCGGCAAGTTCGATGCCGCAACTCAGCCACGCCTTGATCATCTGCTCGACCTGGTAGCGGTCGGCACGGTTGCCGACGTCGTCAAGCTCGATCGCAACAATCGCATCCTGATCGCGCAGGGGCTGCTGAGGATTCGCAAGGGCCGGTTGCGCGCGGGTATTGCGGCACTGTTTCAAATTGCTGGCAAAGATGCGCGCGCCGCAAATGCACGCGATCTCGGCTTTGCGATCGGCCCGCGCATTAACGCCGCCGGACGACTGACCGACATGACAGTCGGCATCGAATGTCTGATCACTGACAGCTTCGACCGCGCGGTCGAGCTGGCACGGCAGCTCGACCAGTTGAATCGCGACCGACGCGAGATCGAGAGCGACATGCAGGTCGACGCGCTCGCGGTGCTGGTTGACGCCGACGTTGCCGCGCGTAGCACCATCTGCCTTTACAACGAAGACTGGCACCAGGGCGTGATCGGCCTGGTCGCGTCGAGAATCAAGGAAAAATATCACCGCCCGACGATCGCGTTTGCGCGCGCTAGCGACGGCGAGTTACGCGGCTCCGGTCGCTCGATCGACGGCGTGCATTTGCGCGACACGCTCGACCTCGTTACCAAGCACGCACCGGCCCTGGTGCGCCGCTTCGGCGGTCACGCGATGGCCGCCGGGCTGACGATGCCAGCTTCGAGCTACGACAACTTCGCGTCGGCGTTCGAGGACGCGACGCGCGCGTCTTGCGATCGGTCGCTCTTTGAGCGCACGATCGTGACCGACGGCGCACTGGCAGCGAACGAAGTCGCGCTGTCGCTGATCGAAGCCATCGATTCTCACGTATGGGGCCAGGGGTTTCCAGCGCCGCTATTCGACAACGAATTCGTCGTTATCGAGCAGAGACTATTGAAGGACCGGCATCTGAAGCTCATCGTCGATCTCGACGGCCGCATGTTCGATGCGATTTGGTTTTGCCGCACCGAACAACTTCCGCGCACCGTTAGGCTGGCATATAGGCCCGTCGTCGAGGACTACATGGGTGAGCGTCGTTTACAGCTGGTGATCGAACACGCCGCCCTATAATTCCTAGACATCGAATAAAGGACATCATGGAAGCCGAGCGCCTGAATCAGATCGAAGGCACCGTCACCGACCTACGCACTCGCCTTTCAGAGCTGCGGAGGTATCTTTGACGTCGATGTGAAGGAACGACGGCTCTTAGAAGTCGGCCAGGCGCTCGAAGATCCAAAGGTGTGGGACGACCCGAAGCGCGCGCAGGAACTCGGCAGAGAGAAAAAGAGCGTTGAAGCGCTCGTGCTGAAAATGCGCACGCTTGAATCGGCTGTCGGCGACTCGGGCGAATTGTTTGCGATGGCCCGGAGCGACGCTGACGAAGCAACGCTCGTTGCGGTGGATGCCGATGTCATAGCACTAGCAAAGCAGGTCGCAGAGCTCGAGTTTCAGCGGATGTTCAACAACCCGCTCGATCCCAACAACTGTTTTATTGAAATCCAGGCGGGTGCCGGCGGCACCGAAGCTCAGGACTGGGCCTCGATGCTCGAACGCATGTACCTGCGTTACGCCGAGCGCCGCAAGTTCAAGTCTGAATTGCTCGATGAAACGCAAGGCGAAGTCGCCGGCATCAAAGGAGCAACGATCAAACTTATTGGCGATTATGCGTTCGGCATGCTGCGTACGGAAACCGGAATCCACCGGCTGGTGCGCAAGTCGCCATTCGATTCGAACGCCCGGCGGCATACGTCGTTCGCAAGTGTGTTCGTCTACCCCGAGGTGGACGAGACGATCGAGGTCGAAGTAAATCCGGCCGATCTGCGTATCGATGTCTATCGCGCGTCGGGTGCCGGCGGACAGCACGTCAACAAAACTGAATCCGCTGTCCGTATCACTCATCTTCCGACCAACATCGTTGTGCAGAGCCAGAACGATCGCAGCCAGCATCGCAACCGCGCCGAAGCGATGGCAATGTTGAAGTCAAAGCTGTACGAGCAGGAGCTGCGCAAGCGGCAAGCGCAGCAGACTGCGCTCGAAGATTCAAAGACCGACATCGGCTGGGGCCATCAGATTCGCTCGTACGTGCTCGACCAGTCGCGCATCAAGGATTTGCGCACGAACTACGAAGTCGGCAATACACAAGCGGTGCTCGACGGCGATCTGGACGATTTCATCGAAGCCAGCTTGAAACAAGGCGTGTGATGCAGTCGACTCGCCCACTAACGATCTTGACCGGCGCGTCGCGCGGGCTCGGCGCTGCGATGGCCCAGCAACTCCTGCAGCGCGGCGCGGCGCTTCTGACGATGTCGCGTCGCCCCGATCAAGCGCTCGGCGCAGAGGCAGCCGAAGCCGGAGCCTCACTCGAGCAATGGGCGATCGATCTCGCTGATGGGGTTGCGGCGTCTGCTCGTCTGGAGGCGTGGCTTAAAAGCCAGCAGAACTCCTTCTCTTCTGCGACCCTGATCAACAACGCAGCGCTCGCAGGGACCGCAGGGCCGATCAGCGAAAGCGACGCGCCAACACTGGCCGCGGTGCTGCGCGTCGGACTCGAGGCGCCGATGCTGTTGACACGCGCATTTTTGGTTGCAACACGCGAGTGGAGCATCCCGCGCAAAGTGCTCAACATCTCGTCCGGAGCCGGCAAGAAGCCACTGGCAGGCACAGCTGCATATTGCGCGGTGAAGGCAGGGCTCGACCACTTTTCGCGCGTTGTTGCGCTTGACGAAGCACACCTGCGCAACGGCGCAATGATTGTCTCGCTAGCCCCCGGCGTCATTGATACCGACATGCAGACCGCGCTGCGCGAATCCGATCCCCGGCTGTTTCCGGATCAAGCCCAATTTGCCGCTATGAAAGCGCACGGGCAACTGGCATCGGCCAACGACGCCGCTGCCAAAGTCCTGGCCTTTCTGGATCGACCCGATTTCGGAACCGATGCCGTCGCCGACGTCCGCGGCGCGTGAGGCCATGAACGAATCCAAAGATCAGGCACCTGTCGATCAGAACCAGATCATCGCCGAGCGCCGCGCGAAGCTCGCGGCTTTGCGTGCGCTAGGCCCTGCGTTCCCGAACGACTTTCGCCGGACGCATCAGGCCGACGAGCTGCATATCAAGTACGGCACACGCGAACGCGACACGCTTGCGCAGGAAAACATCGAAGTAGCGGTGGCGGGCCGCATGATGCTGAAGCGACTGATGGGCAAGGCGAGCTTTGCAACGGTGCAGGACGGCAGCGGCCGCATTCAGTTTTACATCGCCGATGACGACACCGGCAAAGATCTGCACAATGAATTCAAACGCTGGGACATCGGCGACATCATCGCCGCGCGCGGCGTTGTGTTCAAAACGCTGAAGGGCGAGTTGAGCATCCGCTGCACCGATCTCAGGCTACTCGCCAAATCGCTGCGCCCTCTGCCCGACAAATTTCACGGGCTTGAAGATCGCGAGTTGCGCTATCGCCAGCGCTACGTCGATCTGATGATGAGCGACGAGACACGCAAGCTGTTCAGTACGCGCAGCAAAATAATCACGTCGATGCGCGACTTCATGGTGGCCGACGGTTTTCTTGAAGTCGAAACGCCGATGTTGCAGATCATCCCCGGCGGGGCCGCGGCCAAGCCGTTCGTCACGCACCATAACGCGCTCGATATCGACATGTTTCTGCGCATAGCGCCCGAGCTTTTCCTCAAGCGTCTTGTGGTCGGCGGCTACGAGCGCGTGTTCGAAATCAATCGCAACTTTCGCAACGAAGGCATGTCCCCGCGCCATAACCCCGAGTTCACGATGCTCGAGTTCTACGCGGCGTATCAGGACTACCAATGGCTGATGGATTTTACCGAGCGTTTGATCGATCACGTCGCGCTCGCGACCGTGGGCTCGTCGCACCTGGAGTATCAAGGTCATGCGATCCAGCTAAAGCCACCGTATGCACGCCTGACGACGGTACAGGCGATCCGCGCGCACGCACCTGATTATTCGGACGAACAGCTAGCGGACCGCAGCTTTCTGCATCGTGAGTTGCGCGCGAAGGGCAGCGCACACGCCGAAGAAGCTGGACTTGGAGCGCTGCAGCTTGCGATGTTCGAGCAAGTTGCTGAGGAAAAGCTGATCCAGCCGACCTTTATCGTCGACTATCCAGTCGAAGTGTCGCCGCTTGCACGCGCGTCCGACACCCGCCCGGATATCACCGAACGGTTCGAGCTTTTCATTGCCGGCCGCGAGATTGCAAATGGATTCTCCGAGCTGAACGACCCGGAGGATCAGGCGGCGCGCTTTCTCGAACAGGCAAGAGCTAAAGACGCCGGCGATGAGGAAGCGATGTACTACGACGCCGACTACGTCCGCGCGCTTGAATACGGCATGCCGCCAGCGGCGGGCTGCGGAGTCGGAGTCGATCGCTTGGTCATGATGTTGACGAACTCGCCGAACATACGCGACGTGATCCTGTTTCCGCACATGCGACCCGAGTCGTGATCGACTTCGCGCGGGTGCAGCGGCTCGTAGAGCGGCTGCAGGCCCACGCGCAGCAACCACTTCCGGCGAACCTCGTTCCCCTGGCAACCGAAAAAGTGCAGATAGGCCTCGCACAACCTGCGGTGGCGCGCTTCATCGCGCAACATGTTCGTGGCTTCGAGTGGACTCAAGATGTTCTGACGATGTCGTGCGCAGTGGGTGACTTCGATTCCCTAACAGCGCTGCTGGCTGAGGCGGCGACACGTCTTCGAGAGGCCGGGATGATTCGCGGCTGGCGCGGTGAGAAACTTGCGGTCGGCAACCCGGCGCTGGCAACCATCGAGCGTGCAGCCTGCCGACCGCTCGGCATCACTACCGAAGCGGTGCACCTGAACGCGTACGTCGCCGCCGACGCGCTGATCGTCGCGCGCCGCTCGGCGCTCAAGCAAATCGATCCGGATTTGTGGGACAACCTCGTGGGTGGCATGGTCGCCGCTCACGAGACTCTGAATGAAGCTCTTGAACGCGAAGCATGGGAAGAGGCCGGCTTGCGCCTCGAGTGCTGCACTTCGTTAACACCCGGTCGCAGTTTTAAGATGCATCGCCTCGTGCCCGAAGGCCTGCAATCCGAAATCATTCACGTCTACGACGCCGTGTTGCAGAACGGTCAGTCACTGATTAATCAGGACGGCGAAGTTGCAGCAATCGAGCGGCGCTCTATAGACCAAGTCGTCGACGCTATCGAAAGTGATCAATTCACCCTCGAGTCAGCTCTGACCACGCTTGAAAGCCTTACGCGAGGTGACACTTCGATTGCGACGACGCTATTTCGCTAGCCGCACGACGCTAATCCATCTCCTCAATCCACGCCGCCTGAATCGCCTCCAGAATTCTTTCGCCCGATCGGTTCGGGTCATCGGCGAAGTCTTCAAGCTCGCACACCCAGCGATGCAGATCGGTAAAGCGCACGGTGCGCGGATCAACGTCCGGATGCTTCTCAGCCAGTGCGATCGCGAGGTCTTCGGTATCGATCCATTTCATGGCGCTGCTTTCTGTTCGATTTCCTTGGCGTGATTGATGCTGTACTTCGGAATCTCGATCGTCAAATCCCCGTTCTGCACGATTGCCTGGCATGACAGGCGCGACACGGGCGTCAGGCCCCAGGCGCGGTCGAGCAGGTCTTCTTCGTTGTCTTCGGCTGGCGGCAGTGAACTAAAACCCTTTCGAACGATGCAGTGGCACGTGGTACATGCGGCGACCTTGCCGCACGCGTGTTCGATGTCGACGTGGTGATCGAGCAGCGCGTCGGCGATCGAGACTCCGGAGTCCGTTTCGAATTCCGCGCCCTGCGGACAGATTTCAGCGTGCGGCAACACAATAATTTTGGGCATCCTATTGGGCGCTGCGGCCGATGCCGGCCAGCTCGTCGATACGCCGCCCTGCGAGCGCTGCCCGAATCGAGCGATCCATGCGGCGCGCGGCAAAGTCGTCGGTCGCATGCGCCAGCGCTTCGGTCGAGCTCTTGATTGCGCCCGCATCGTCGCCCTGCACGCAACCGCGAAGATCAGCAATCAGCGCATCGACAGCGACGCGCTCGTCGGGCGTGAGCAAATCGCCGTCGGACGCGAGTGCCGCCTGGGTTGCCTCGATCAGGCGCTGCGCGTCGACCTGCTGCTCTCGCAGGGATCGCTTGCGCATATCGTCGTCCACTGAGCCGAACGATTCCTGCAGCATGCGCGTGATGTCGTCGTCGCCGAGACCGTACGACGGCTTGACGACAATTGACGCCTGCACGCCGCTTCCGACTTCGAGCGCGTTGACGTCAAGCAAGCCGTCGGCGTCGACCTGAAAAGTGACGCGGACTCGTGCTGCTCCGGCCGGCATCGGAGGAATGCCGCGCAGCTCGAAGCGCGCCAGCGAGCGGCAGTCGGCGACGAGCTCGCGCTCGCCCTGTACAACGTGAATGGCAATGGCGGTTTGCCCGTCCTTGAACGTCGTGAACTCCTGCGCCCGCGCAACCGGAATCGTCGAGTTGCGCTCGATAATCTTTTCGACCACGCCGCCCATCGTTTCCAACCCGAGCGACAGCGGGATCACGTCGAGTAGCAACCAATCGTCGCCGCTTGCGCGATTTCCGGCGAGCAGGTTCGCCTGGATTGCCGCCCCCAGCGCAACCACTTTGTCCGGATCGATGTTGGTCAGCGGCGCCTGACCGAAAAATTCGCCGACCGCGTGCCGCACATGAGGCATGCGCGTGGCGCCACCCACCATCACCACGCCGTCGATGTCATTCAGCTTGAGCCCAGCATCGCGCAAAACGTTGCGGCATGCGGTCAACGTTTTCTGCACCAGCGGTTGCGTCATCTCCACGAACTTGCGGCTCGTCAAAGTCTGATCGATCACTTCACCGGTCGACAGCACGGCGTTGACGCGCACTTCGGGCTCAGCCGACATCCGCTCCTTGGCCTCGCGCGCCTTGACCATCAGGAGCCGCGTGTCCTGGGCGGACAGCGGCAG
>DATLOA010000160.1:0-9908 GCA_035536515.1 Burkholderiaceae bacterium
TGCTGCTACTGGGCTCGGGCGTTTATCTGATTTCAGCTATTCATGCGTTCTTCATCGGTTGGGCGTTGCCCACCTCTGCGCTGATCCGATGGTTTCCTCTGGCCGGTTGGGCTGCCGAGCGTGAGCCGGCCTTTCATTACGCGCTCGTATCGCTCGCTACGCTAGGCGCAGTAGCGGCATGGTGCAGCCGATTGATGCTCGCAAGCACCTCAGCACTACGACGAGATCAAATTTTGTTCGCTCATTTTTTGCGTCGCTGGGGAATGTGCCTGGCGGCGGCTTTGTTTGTGTTTTCCGTCAGCGCCATATGGGCCGGCCACACACGCCCCGGTGATCTGAACTGGGCTTCGATTGCAGGTTTGATCCCATTTTCCGATGCCAATGGTTACCTAGCGGCAACTCATGATCAGGCCAAGGATGGAGTATGGAACGCTATCTCTCTGAGACGGCCACTTGCTGCCGCGTTTCGCTCGTCGCTGATGTTTTTCGCCGGGTTTTGGCACGCCGGCGCGGTGCTGTTGCTTACGGTCCTGCTGGGCTGCGCGGCTTACGCTGCAGCGCGCGCCGTCGGTGCCTGGCGTGGTGTCTACGCGGGCCTGGCTTTCTTTTCGCTGAGCTACGTGGCGGTCCGAACTTTTCAACCGACATTTCTGACGGAGCCGCTGGGCCTCTTTTGGGCGTTGCTTGCGATTCCGTTCTTCGTGAAAGCGCTGCGCGACGGATCGCTGCAGGCTGCGTTGATTGGGCTCGGCATGACCACCGTCGCACTCTCGATGCGCCCTGGAAGCATGTTCACAATCGCGGCACTTTGTCTTTGGCTTGTGTGGAGATTCGGCTGCACCCGGCTGCAAAAGCTGCGTGTCGTGGCTTATGCAGTCGGAATCGTTGTGAGTGTTGCTCTGGCTGGTCACTTGCTGCAACGTGCCTACGGAGTAGGCAACGATCTGACCGGAAGTAATTTTGCCTACACGCTGTGCGGCCTCTCGATTGGAACGGACTGGAGCGGCTGTCCGAATCGATACCAAGAAGTGAAAACTTTAGGTTCGGAACGCAGTGTCACTGACTACCTGTACCGGAAATCGGTCGAGAACATCGTTGCGCAGCCGGCCGTGCTTATAAACCGTCTTTACGCTTCGGCGGTGTCCTTCGCCGTCGAACTGCCAACAGTACTCTGGCGCGGGTATTCATGGTCGGGCGGCGATTATCCTACCCTGAAGCTCTTGTTCTTTTGTGTTGCCGGGATCGGCCTCGTCCATGTTGCGCTGTTTAGGCGCGAGTCTGGCGATTGGGTGTTCTGGCTGCTCGTTTGGCTTAGTGTGGCTGCATCGGCCGCGTTCGTTCACTTCGATGACGGACGCCGCGTGATGACGCCAAGCTACCCGTTGTTGCTGATGTTCTTCGTCGGCGGGTTGGCCACACGAGTCGTTACGCTGCAAGCAACCGCTAAGCGTCGCTACTCAACTGTATGCGGCTGGGCCGCATTGGTAAGTACGGCCGTCGTGTTTTTCGCCATCCCTTTGCTTGCGTACAAAAGCTCGCCAGCACCGGAACTGATGCGCGCCTCCGCGACTTTGTCAAAGCCAAATCATCATGTTGTTTTCGGCGGGCGCCGCGTGACGGGAATGCTGGTCGTTTCTGACGACACGCCGTTGCGCACCGACGTTCCGACGATGACCCTCTCGCGCTTCACCGAGTTCGTGAAATTGAGCAACGTCGAATTTTATCAGGGGCTGCTCAATCCCCGTGCGCCGGAAGTTCCATTTGGATTTATCTCGGCGCCGCGGATCGAGAAAGGAGCTGCGAGCGACTATCAGTACATCGTGCCGCCAGAGGTGATGCACCGACGCGATGTAGGGGCGTGGGTGTTCCGAGTGCAGCAGTGGAACCGAAAGGAACCATACGGCCCTTATTGGTTCTTCGTGGAACAAGCCGAAGCAGTTAAATGACTTGCGAACAGATCCGCTGCGGACGATTCACGTCACGCCGTGATCGCTTGATCGCGGCGGCGCTGAACGGCCAGCTCGCGCGCGACAGTTCTTTGCCCGTTGTTTCCCGAGCGGTGAAACAGAAACTCCGAACACGCCTCGCCGGTTGCGACATTGACGAGAGAAAAGGCGAACTTCTGCTCCAGCAGGTCGACCGTCTCCTGATCTCCTGCATATTCCATCGGCCATCCGCCGAGCCAGTCTCGAATGTCGGTAAACAGATCCATGCCACGCTGAAGCTTGTACTCCAGCGCGCGCTTGACCAGTTGCGGTGTGTTGCGGACGTTCTTGTCCAAGATGAAATTCCAGACGTACCACCACACCATCCACTCTTTCTGGAAAAAGTTCGCTCTGTTGTACTTTTGCTTCACTTCGAGCCAGAATTTCGGTGACGCCTGCGATTGCGCATCGGACGAATAAAGCGCGATATAAAACTGCCCGTCATCGGCGACCGTGGATTGGGCGTTCTCGACCGCCTGCCAGAGTGCACCCGTATGGTGTAACACGCCCCACGAATAGACGAAGCTCCACTTGCCTAGCCCAGCGATGTAGTTAGCGTCAAGCACATCGCCGCGCTCGATGGTCCAGTTGGAAGGTTTGCCTGCGGTCTCCCAAAGGGTTCGCGTGGCGGCCACTGATTCAGTGTCATAGTCAAAGCTGTGAACGCGGCGCGCCCCCGCCTGCCACGCGGCTAGCGAAGACAGTCCGCTTCCGCACCCAATGTCAAGAAAATCAACGCCGTCCAGCGATTTGCGGTTGATGAAGTTGAGGATTCGCTTCTTCGCAATGTCACAGCGCTCCTGACTGAAGTTCTTGCGTACGAACTTGCGCCAATTTCGCCCGAACTCGAATCGCGCTTCGCTCACGCCGCCGCCCGCGCCATTAATGGTTGGTCAGCATGTCGCTCGGCGTGCGCATACGCCTTCAGTGTCGCGTCGATCATCGGGCGAATGCCGAAGACCTTTCTTGCATGCATCGTCGCGCGCGCAGACATCCGTGCGTGTAAATTATTATCTTGGAGGATCTGGCCGGCGACCGCAGCGAGACTACTCGCCGTGGCGTCAGGCACCGAAACGCCGGTTTCATTTTCAACGAACGTTTCAGTAGTGCCGCCAACGCGCGTACATACGATCGGCAAACCGCTGGCCTGCGCTTCAACCAGCACATTGGGCAGACCCTCCATTCTTGAAGTGAGTACGAACAGATCCATAGCGGCTAGAACTTCCCACGGTGTATTTGTCACACCTGGCAAATGAATGACATCTTCAAGATCAAGCGAGGCAACATACGCTCGCATGTCTTGCAACAGCACGCCACCGCCAAAGAAAAGAAACCGGAGCGAATCATCGGCGGCGTGCAGTTCTTTAGCCATGTCGATCAGCAGGCGAGGCCGCTTTTCCTCAGAAAAACGCAGGATGCTGCCGACAACCTTAACGGACCCGGATATCGCGTAACGCTTGCGAATGTCGAGCCGGGATTGCGGCGAAATGGGGTCGGGAAACTGAAAGCCGTTGTGAATCACTCGAACACAATCCTTCGGAATCGCGAGCCATCGTGCGTAATCAATAGCACCGGCCTGGCTGTTGTTAAGGACCACCGCCGGCCGGCGCTTCAACAGAGCGCGGTATGCCGGGCGCATGTAAGGCTGAAAAATTCGAAAGTGATCAGGCGCTAGCGAACGACAGCTCAGGACAATCGACGGCACGCCCACCATGACGGCCGCCGTGCCGGCCAGCGTGTTGCAGTAATCCATCCAGCAGTGGACGAGTGCCGGACGAATCGTCCTCAGCAAGCTGGCGTAGCGGACGATGTGAGCGAAGACGTTGTCAAAGTTCAGTGCGGAATACTTCTCACCGAGCACATTGTAGATTTGCAGTATGTCCGGGTCACTCAACTCCGGTGGTGAGTCGTTCACCTGCACGACCTTGATTCCCCTGCCTTCGACATAGGGTCGAAAAAAATCGGCCGGCGGATCGAAATTGTCGCAAACGATGTACGGGTCCCATCGGTTGCCCTCGCTGATGCCGACGCTTGTATTGGCGCATTGGCGCTCCGCGCCTCCCGGGCCGAGGCTGCCCAGATACATTGCCAGCCGATCAGGATTGAAGCTGCGTGCCGGTAGCCTGAGCTTGTCGGCCACCAACTCGTACATCTCTTCAAACGCTTGCTCATAAGTTGGCCCAGTCAGGCGAAACTGAGCGTTTGAATCTTCTATGCGCTCTATCAGCGCCGCATCAACCTGCAGATCTTCGACGACTTCTCCCATTCGATCGGTGATCACGATTCTTCGGACGCCTTTTAGTCTGGCTTCCAGCAACAGCCGTGGGCCGGCACGCCGCGAGCGGTCCACGCCGGCGATTAGCGCTGTAGCAGCTACACCTCTTCGAAAATGAATGTGATCCCGGTCTCGATCGACCCACCAGCCGGCGCACGAAGGGTCGAGTCGCGCGGAGTCGACCGAATCGGCGATCACCCCCTGTACCAGATTTCGCACCACGAGATCGTGACAAATGCGCTGCGGCAAGTCGTAAGGCAATGCAAGAACCACGCGCTCACCGTCGACGTTTTTCAACGCGTGCGCCAGGGTCATTTCGTAGTCGAACATGTATGCGAACTCGCTATGCGGCGAGTGGTGTTACGCCTTCAGGCGCAGACAATAGAACACATGGGAATACCCAGCCCGATCGAACTTCACGCGGTCTGCTACCACGAAGAGCGGCTCGAGCATCGGTTCCAGCCAGGCGATGTCAAAGTGAAAAAGATGAAAACGATCTGCGGGTGCGAACTCCGGGTCCAGTGGACGATACAAAGGGGAGCCGGGGATCGATCCGAGCCATAGTAGAAACGTTCCATGCGGCTTCATCACACGAATAATTTCGTCTAGCGATCGTTCAAGTGAGAGGCAGTGGTCCAGTGAAGTAGCGGAGATAACGGTCGAGAACGATTTATCCGGCCACGGCAAATACTCGGATATTCCCTGCACGACCTCGATATCCTCATGGGGCTGCACCGAAAGGGGATCAATGCCGGACACTAGCTGCGAAGAATACGAAGAGAGATAAAACGGCTTGCCCACTGGCCCGCAACCCACGTCAAGTAGCGCGCCTTGGGCGTGATATTCGACGAATGCCCTGAAGAGCCGCGAGTAGGCATCCGCCGCGTTCGCCGCGTTTCCAGTCTCACTTACAGCAAGGGCTGCGCGATGTTCATCGAGACGTTCCTTCCACGGCCCGAACACACCGGAATAGTCGCGTCGCGCGCGCTCAAGGACGCGATCAAAGGATTCGACGTTGACTGGACGAGGGCGAGCAGAGCCGTCACTAGCGACGCGGGCCAAATTGCGGTCAGCCGATCTCAATTGAAATGCCGCTGTCTCATGCAGCTGTTCGAGAATTCCGGGAAAGTGCAGATTCAGCACTTCGTTGAATCGTGAGTGCAGGCTGGTGTCAAGATGTATCAGCCGGTTCTGAGCTTCTGACGCTGTCGATTGCAGACTATCGAGCTGCCCGATGGCGGTTTTTTCAAACTGGGACGCTAGCGCGCTGATCTGTTCCGAGATGTCATGCGACAAGAAACTGATTTGCCCCGCTAGTTCGCTTCTAAGGTGACGAACAGAAACCTGCAACGCGGCCATTTCACTGCGCACCTCGGCAATTTTTTCTGACAACTCGGCTTGCGGGCGTGGCTTGTGCGCGAAATTAAATGCGTTACGCGCATTTCTTAGTAGTCGTCGAGTGCCGCGACGGCCGAAATCAACGGTGCGATCGAACAAAGGCATCAAATTGGCAAAAAAATGTGCGTGTGAGGGCCTCCGTTGAAGCGCAGCTTCTTCATGCACGCGTTTGCGAAATGCCAACTTCTTTAAAGGGGCCTGTTTGTCCACGCGACCTGGGGGTAAAAAATGCTGGGCTCAGGGTATCCATTGGGCAACACGTTGATTTGATATGCCATGTGTCGATACTCGTAGAACTCATGCACAACTTTGCTATTGGGTAGAAGCCCCAGGGACACTAGATACTCGCCGGGTTTCAGTTGAAGAAACGGAATCCTCGCTTCAATGACTCCAGCCCGGCCAATGTACTGACGAAAAAGTTGACGATCGTACTCGTGCATTTCCCGATCGGTGTGCGGGTAGTTCGTATTAAAGTACATCACAGCGAGGTGTTCAGAGACGCTCGTCACGGCCACCGCCAAGCCGCACGACACATCCGGCACCGCTTCAACCAAGCACTCGTACTCGACGCGGAGTGTGAGAGGCTCCCAGAATCGGAACCTGTTGGTTTCGTTTTCTGCCCCGTCGAGAAAACTTACCTTCCTGATGCGGTAGGTATTCGTGCTGAAGTGGCTCGCCGCCTCATCAAGCGTTCCTCGTTCGCGCATAACCGCCATGGCAGGCGACGCAATGCTTTGCTGGTTCGCCGGTGCAGCTTCCACTTCAGACTGCACTGTCTGCGCCGCCAACGAAGCGCCAATGGTCGTGTCGTGCCCATCAACAAGGTCAGTCGGTGTGTCCGACGCGCGCGCCGCCACCGGAGCAGTCGCGCTCGGACGCACCTGTGACAACCGCCCCTCGTCGCGAGCAACTGCCTCGTGCATCTCGTATTCGTACGCTCTGCACACTTCCAACGACGCCCCGTCCATGCGGATGCGGCCGTCGTCCAACCAAATCGCACGCGAACAGAGTTGCATCACCTGGTACGTCTGGTGCGACACGAACAGAGCAGTGACACCGCTTTTGCAAATTTCGCGGATGCGTCCGAGGCTGCGCGCGGTAAAGCGGACGTCGCCCGCGGCCAACGCTTCGTCGATTATGATCACGTCGGCATCGACCGACACCGCGGCGGCGAACGCCAAACGTGCCTGCATACCCGATGAATAGGTGTGAAACGGCTGATCGATAACATCTTCAAGGCCGGCAAAGGCCACGACAGCATCAAACTTTTTCCTGACTTCTTCCTCGGACATGCCGCGCATCAGTCCGGACATGATCACGTTGTCACGGCCGCTGTAGGCGCTGTTAAATCCGGTACCTAACTCGAGGATCGCCGAAACGCGGCCGGTGACATCGATGTGGCCTGAGGTGGCCGCCAGCGTGCCGGCGATCATTTTGAGCAGCGTGCTTTTTCCCGCGCCGTTACGGCCAATGATTCCGACTACCTCACCGCGCTTGATCTCGAGCGAAATGTCCCGCAACACTTCCTTCTCGCGATGCTTTTTCCGGCCGGTTGCGACCTCGACCAAAAAACTCAGCGGCTGATCGTATGTTCGATACGCCTTGCGTACATCGCGCACCGATATCGCGACAGCTGCTGAGTCGTCGTCTGGCGGCGCCAGCAGCTCTCTAGCGCGAGCGTTCATAAAAAGTCACCGAATTGACCTTTGGAGCCCATGAAAAGGCGGGCACCCACTATAAATGTCAGTGTCGCAAACAAGAACGCGGCAACCCAGGCGGAAGGCCGAGTGACTGCGCCGAAAAAAAGAATGTCGTGCCAGCAAAATATCAACTGCGAAAACGGGCTGGCATACAGAAATCCGCGAACCGCTTCTGGAACCGAGTTCGGCAGATACAAAATGGGATGCAGGAACAGTCCTATCGACAGAAACATTGAAACAAATTCCTTAGTGTCGCGCAAAAAGACCTGCAGTGCGCTTACCAGCAATGCCAGCCCAGCGAAGGTCGTGATGGACAACAGCAAAAGCAGCGGAATTCCCCACGCGTAAACAGGAAGTATCGCGCCGTGGGTTATCCAGCCGGCGTAGCCCACCATCACGAGCAGCGAGAGAGCGAAGAACACGATCGTGCTTGCCAACGTCTTCAGAGGTAATAGCTCTAAAGGGAATGCCATCTGCCGTACGATATTCGCGTTGTTCACAATGCATGTCGTCGCGCGGCCAAGCGTTTGCGCTAGTGCCATCCATGGCACGATGCCGGCCATCAAGAAAACGATTCCATCCGTTTGGTACCCGACGGGGGCCTGAACCCGCGCCGGAAATATTTCGGTGAACACGAACAAATACACACCCACCGAAAACAGCGGCAGGATCAGATTCCATAGCAGCGACAGGCTGTGTTCGACATAATCGTCAGACAAATCCCGCCGCGCGAGCGCGCGGAGCAGCCGGCGCTGTGTAATAGCGGAACGAAGAACATCCTGAGAGGAGTCGAGATAACTTGAGACCACCAGCACTTTTTTTCCTCAATAGGAGTGGTCAACCACAACCTTGGGCTGCACCGACGGAAAGCGCCAACGACGGTCGGCACACCGACCCCGGCGAGTCTAGGCGTAGGCAGCAGCTTGTTGAATTTGGCCGCTTGATGGACGTTTGAGCGCCGCCTCCGTTGACTGGTCCGCCCACATCCGGAACCACAGCTCCATGTTGAGCAGCGCAAAGAGTCGCGTGTGGTGCGCGTTGGTGCCCAACGAATGTTCCTGCAGCATTTGCGCGACGTAATCGCGGTTCACGATGCCGCGTTCCGCAGCGCGATCAGACAGCAGTACGTCGTACGCCATCTCCTTCAAATCGGCACGAAGCCAGTGGTCGATCGGACAGCCAAAGCCCATTTTAGGGCGGTACAAGAGCTCATGCGGCAGATGAGGCTCCATCGCCTTCTTGAACAAACCTTTCGCAACGCCATCCGGTGCCTTGACGCTCTCGGGCAATGAGAATGCCCACTCCATCAGTCGATGATCCAGCAGCGGCGAGCGCGACTCGAGGCTTACCGCCATGCTCGCCGTGTCGACTTTCACCATCAGATCGTCGGGCAGATACACATGCGTGTCCGCCCAATTGGCGCCTGACACGAAATCAGGCGCTTCATCAAAGTAACGGTTTAAAAGATCAAGGGCAGAGCTTTGCAGGAACGGGGTCATCGCCGGCCCGTACGCAGCACTTTTCTGCTCGTCAGAGAAAGACACAATCGAGAACGCATAGCGTTGACTTGACTTGCGGGTGCGCTCGGTCAGGCGTTGCGCAAGCGAGGTGAGGCGCGCCCCGTACCGCCCTTCCTGCACTCCGCGCGGCAATGAGCGCAAGCCAGCCGCGGCAAGCGCCGCGAGAGGGGGCGGCACGTGATCTAACTCGGCGAGCTTTCGCATCGAGTCGTAGCGCGGGTAGCCGATGAACGCTTCGTCACCCCCGTCTCCGTTGAGCGCAACGGTCACGTGCTGGCGCGCCATCTCCGACACGTAGTACGTCGGGATCATCGACGCGTCTGAAAACGGCTCGCTGTAGTGCCAGATCAGCTTCGGAAGAATATCGGCCGCGTTCGGCTCGAGTATTAACTCGTGATGATCGGTGCCGTACCGCTGCGCGACCATGCGGGCGTATTTCGTCTCGTCGTATTCCGCGTGCCGGGAGCCGACCGAAAATGTCTTGACCGGGTCACCCGATAGTTGGGCCATCATCGCGACCACGGCGGAGGAATCGACACCCCCTGACAGAAACGCTCCCAACGGCACATCGGAAATCATTCGCAGCTTGACCGATTCCTTCAGCAACTCGACCAGCTCGTGCTGCTTTTCTTGCGCGTCGAAAGCAGATGCCGCGCGGCTGCTCGGAAGCGGCAAGCGCCAATAGCGCTCCGCGGGACCGATCCGCCAGCCGTTGATCTCTCGCTGCGCGATGAGCTTGTGTGCCGCTGACAGCTTGTTTACAGACTGAAAGATAGTGCGCGGTGCGGGGATGTACTGATACGTCAGATACTGATGAATCGCCGCGAAGTCGAGCTTGCAATCGAGGCCTGGCCACGTCACAAGCGCTTTCAACTCCGAGCCAAACACCAGCGCGTCGCCAATGCGGGCCCAATAAAGCGGCTTCTTTCCCAGACGGTCACGCGCCAACAGCAAGCGTTGCAACGTCGGATCCCAAAGCGCAAACGCGAACATCCCGCGCAGGCGATCGATAACGGCGTCCCCCCAAACG
>DATLOA010000161.1:0-4673 GCA_035536515.1 Burkholderiaceae bacterium
TGTACGAGCAGCTTACGCAGTTCGAACCGAAATACGCAGCCACCCTGAAGCGCGACCTTGAGCAAACGAAGCCGCAGGCGGTGAGCAGCCAAGAAGACCCTAAAAAAGCGGAGAGCACATCCGCGGCAGCTTTGTAGTGCACACAACTAAAGAGTTAAGGAGAAGGCAATGCAGCTGACTGCGCAGCACAAAGAGTACTGGCGACGGAATCTAAACCTTACCGCCGTCCTGCTCGTGATTTGGTTTCTCGTCACGTTCGTGATGGCCTGGTTTGCACGGCCGCTGGCCCAGATCAATTTCTTCGGCTGGCCGTTCTCGTTTTACATGGCAGCGCAGGGATCGCTGATCATCTACGTCGTGTTGATCTACGTGTACGCAAAGAGAATGCGCAAGCTCGATCTGGAATACAACGTGGAAGAGGGAGACGAATAATGGCTGCTGCCAACACGATTTCGGTCAGCGAAAATCGCGCCTTCTTCAATCAGCTTCGCAAGTACTACACCTGGTACACGGGTGGCTTCCTCGTATTTTTGATTTTGCGTGCCATTGCCGAGCAACTGGGGCTGTCGCGGCAGTACATCGGCTACGCGTTCCTGTTCGCAACCATCGCGCTGTATGCCGGCATCGGCATCATGAGCCGGACCGCCGATGTCGCCGAGTACTACGTTGCCGGCCGGCGCGTTCCCGCGCTTTTCAACGGAATGGCGACCGGTGCCGACTGGATGAGCGCGGCATCGTTCATCGGCATGGCCGGCACTCTATATCTCGCCGGCTTCGACGGGCTTTCTTTCGTGATGGGCTGGACCGGCGGATATTGCCTAGTGGCTTTCCTGCTGGCCCCGTACTTGCGCAAGTTCGGACAGTTCACTATTCCGGACTTTCTCGGCGCGCGGTACGGCGGCAACATCGTGCGTTCGCTCGGCATCATTGCCGCGATCATTTGCTCATTCGTTTACGTTGTCGCCCAGATCTACGGCGTCGGTCTCATCACCGCCCGCTTTACCGGTCTGGCATTTGAAATCGGCGTATTCGTGGGGCTTGGCGGCATCCTGGTGTGCTCGATGCTCGGCGGTATGCGAGCCGTGACCTGGACGCAGGTAGCGCAGTACATCATTCTGATCATTGCCTATCTGACGCCGGTCATTTGGCTCGGCGTCCGGCACACCGGCGTTCCGATTCCGCAGCTTGCTTACGGCCAGACGATGGTAAAGCTGGCCGAGGTCGAAAAGAAGATCTTTTCTGATCCCAAGGAAGCCGAGGTTCGCGCGATTATCAAAGGCCGCGCTGACGCTGCAACCGCAGGACTAAAAGATCCCGCTAAGGGCTTCGCCGAAGGCCGCGCCACGCTAGAAAAGCGCCTCGCTGATCTCAGAGCTGGCAACGCGCCCGCACCGCAGATCGATCCCGTGCAAAAGGCGCTGACGGAGTATCCGACCGATGTTGACAAGTGGAAGGCGGCGGCGACCAAGGATCGCGGGCTAGCGGCGCGCGCCGCTCCGCCGCGGCCTCATGCCGATCCGTATCCCGGAAAGGACGAGGCGGCGCGTGATACGGCGCGACTTAACTTCCTCGGTATCGTGTTCTGCATGATGTTCGGCACCGCTGCATTGCCGCACATTCTGATGCGCTACTACACCACTCCAAGCGTCCAGCAGGCACGCGATTCTGTGTTCTGGTCGCTGTTCTTCATCTTCCTGTTGTACTTCACGGCGCCAACGCTTGCGGTGCTGGCTAAGTACGACGTCTACACCAACTTGGTCGGCAGCAGCTTCGCGTCACTTCCAGCGTGGGCGGCGCAGTGGGCGGTGGTTGATCCCACACTGCTGAACATCACCGATTTCAATCGCGACGGTATTGTTCAACTCGCGGAGATCTTGATCGGTGGTGATTTGATCGTCCTTGCTACGCCCGAGATAGCAGGCTTGCCTTACGTGGTGTCGGGCTTGGTCGCTGCCGGTGGTCTTGCAGCAGCACTGTCCACGGCGGACGGGTTGCTGCTAACCATATCAAACGCGCTATCGCACGATCTGTACTACAAGATGATCGATCCCTCAGCCTCGACCAAGTTCCGCGTCACTTTGTCCAAAGTGTTACTGGTAGTCGTAGCAATCTTGGCAGCTACCGTAACGTCGCTGAAGCCCGGAGATATCTTGTTCCTGGTCGGTGCTGCGTTCTCGCTGGCTGCGTCTGCGTTCTTCCCACCGCTCGTTGTAGGTGTTTTCTGGAAGCGAGCTACCAAGTGGGGAGCCATCAGCGGGATGATCGTGGGGCTGAGCGTCTGCATCTACTACATGCTGCGAACGTACCCGTTCTTTACCAACATGGGCGTGCCGAAGATGGATTTGTGGTTCGGTCTGAATCCGATCTCGGCGGGCGTGTTCGGACTGCCGGCCGGGCTGATCACGATCCTCATCGTCAGTCTGCTGACTCCCGAGCCCGATCGCCAGACACAGGAGTTGGTTGAACACGTGCGTTATCCGCACCTGCGTGGTGACACGGTCAGTACAGTCGCCACTTAAACTCGTGCAGCAAATCAAAGCCCGCGTTCGCGGGCTTTTTTTTGGCCTGAACCGCCAAACGCGCGCGCAGTCCTACCCCGATGAAGAAACTTACTGATCCGGATGTTTGGTGGGTTGCGGTCGAGCCGCTTCTCGGTGACCGCCGTATGACGATCGCATTAATCGTGCTGGCGCTTTCAGGTGCGCTTGTCGTATCGGTGGCAAGCGAAATCGGCGTTCGAGTTTTCAATACGGCGTGGGACAACACCTTCGGCTACGCGGTGCAGCGCGATCGTGGGTGGCAGTCATTTTTCGCGCTTTGGGGCGGATTTACGATCGCGACCGTCGTGCAGGGCCTGGTCGGGGCTGTGCTGTTAAAGGTTTATTCGAAGCCGCTGCGCTGGCGGCGCAGCGTTGCAGTGGCAATCATCGGTTCCGTTCCAATGTATGCGGCCGGGGCAGCGCTGGTGTTTTTGCCGGGGATTCTGCTGTTTGCGATCGCCTTCTTGATCAGCTGTGGATGGTGGGCCAGCGGCAATCGCAGGCTGCTTGGTTTGACTTACAGCGAATCGCCCGAGCACGTCGCCGTGTCGCTGCTGGTCTCGGGCGGATTAATGATATTGCTGGCTTCAAGCCTACCGTCCTAGCTGCTATTTGAAGTCCTGGATTTGCCGGATATTCTCCGCGCCAAACTGTTTCGCAAAATCGGCCCACACCGGCGTCATCGCGGTGCGAAACGCTTGGTTGTCGACCGTGGTGACGACTTCCATCCCGCCGGCGCGTAGCTGCGCTATGCCGTCGCGCTCGTCGTCGTTGACTTTCTTGCGTTGCGCGGCCGACGCGGCCTTGCCAGCCTCGGTAAACGCTTTCTTATCGGCGTCCGAGAGCTTGTTCCACAGCGCGGGCGAGACGATCAGCAGGGCCGGTGAATACACATGGCCCGTCAGCGACAGGTGTTTTTGCACCTGCGAGAACTTGGCGGACAGAATCACGGGGATCGGATTTTCCTGGCCGTCGACGACGCCGGTCTGCAATGCACCGAACAGTTCCGGGAACGCCATCGGCGTCGGTTGAATTCCGATCGACTGAAACGCCTGCATGTGCACTTTGTTTTGCATGCTGCGAATCTTCAGCCCCTTAGCGTCTTCCGGCTTAATAATTGGACGCTTGCTGTTGGTCATGTGGCGGAATCCGTTCTCGGTCCACGCCAGCGCAACCAATCCCTTGGCCGGAAACTTCGCGCGCAGGTCGTCGCCGATCGGCCCGTCCATCACGCGCCGTGCATGGTCGTAGTCGCGAAATAAAAAAGGAATGTCGACGATATTGACTTCGGGCACGAAGTTGCCGACCGGTCCGGTCGACGTGTTGACGATATCGAGCGTGCCCAGCTGCACCGCCTCGATCATCTCGCGCTCGCCACCAAGTGCGGAGCCGGGAAACTGCTGGCATTTGTATCGTCCAGTGGTGCGCTTTTCAACTTCTTCGCAAAA
The DNA here is from genome assembly GCA_035536515.1 of Burkholderiaceae bacterium. Classification (GTDB taxonomy): domain Bacteria; phylum Pseudomonadota; class Gammaproteobacteria; order Burkholderiales; family Burkholderiaceae_F; genus JACCZX01. Next base: position 3,989 of record DATLOA010000161.1, read on the forward strand.
TGCGTTGGAGCCGACACCGTAGTGCGAAGTTGGCGTGGTCGCGTAACCGAGCTTGATCGTCGTTTGCGCCACGGCAGGCATCAGTCCGCCAACGGCAAACGCTACAAGCAGCGCGGAAAGTGAACCGAATTTCATGGTGTGTCCTTACGTGTTCGTGACGCCGGGCGCGCAAGTATGGAGCGCCTTGCTCTCCTGTCAAGCGCACCTGATCAGCGCTGAGCGGCGCGCAGCGCAGGCGTCGAATCGGGCGATGGCTTCGCAGGCCCCGCAAACGCCAACGCGGCCTCCTTGAAATAGGCAGCGGCCTCGCGTTCGTCGCCGATCGTATCTGCCAGTCGCGCCAGCGCAATCAGCGTCACCGCTTCTCTGGACACGGCCAGGCTTTCAAGCAAATACGCTTTCGCCTTTCCCCACAATTGCTGGCGCAGGCAAATCATTCCTGCTGCATACAGCAATGCCGCGCGAATCGGCCCCGCCGACGGCGCATCTTTAATCCATGTTTCGACGCGCTCGAGCTGATCGCGCGGTGAGGACGTGCGCGCGCGCCCGTATTCCTCCAGAAGCGCTTGCGCAGAATCGTCCCATTCCGGCGGCGGCCGGTTCAGCGCTGCCTCGACCGCTTCGACTGCAAGCGCACCGAGCCCAGCCTCAGCCTCGTTGAACAGGCGCGCGGCTTCGAGCGCGA
>DATLOA010000162.1:0-6237 GCA_035536515.1 Burkholderiaceae bacterium
TTCGGGGTGCCGCAGATCTGATTGACCATGTCCGGTGTGTAGCGCGAAAAATGCGTCTTCATCAGCTGATACACACAGCGCGGATTTTCGAGAGTCTCGTCAACCATCGCGAAGCCGTCGGCACCGATTTGGTAGCCCCAGCTCGTCTTGTCGTACGTGCGCTTGTCGGGCGCGTAGCCGGTGAAGTAACCGTCGTTGAACCCGAACTCTTCCTTGATCAGGAACGACGCGTTTGTGTACGCCTTGACGTACTCCTGATGAATCTTGTTGTTCGACAGCAAGTAATTGATGACACCGCCTAGGAACGCTATATCTGTGCCGACGCGAATTGGCGCGTATACGTCAGCAATGGCGGCAGAACGAGTAAAGCGCGGATCGACAACGATCAGCTTCGCTTTGCGATGCTCGAGCGCTTCGGTCACCCACTTGAAGCCGCAGGGATGTGCTTCGGCGGCGTTGCCGCCCATGATGATTGCGAGGTCAGTGTTCTTGATGTCCACCCAGTGGTTGGTCATCGCACCTCTGCCAAATGTCGGGCCCAGACTGGACACCGTTGGCGCGTGTCAAACCCTCGCTTGGGTATCGAGCGCGACCATCCCCAGCGCGCGTGCCATTTTCACTGCGAGGTAACCCGGCTCGTTAGAGATCGCGCTCGAGATCAAGAAACCGGTCGTGTTCCAGCGGTTAACCGTGACGCCCTTGTCGTTGGTCTCGACAAAGTTGGCATCGCGATCTGCCTTCATATGTTTGGCGACTCGCGTCAAGGCGTCGTCCCAGGAAATGCGCTTCCACTCGTTAGCGCCCGGCTCACGCACTTGCGGATACAACAGGCGGTGCGGTGAATGCACCATGTCGAGCAACGCAGCGCCCTTCGGGCACAGCGTGCCGCGATTCACTGGATGATCCGGATCGCCCTCGACGTGAATGATGCTGGTCTTCGTGTTCTTTTCTTTGTTGCCGCGGGTGTACATGATGACACCGCAACTGACCGAGCAATACGGACACGTACCGCGTGTCTCTGTTGTTTGTGCAAGCTTGAAGGTGCGTACCTCGGCCAGTGCGAGCTGCGGCGAAAAGCCGAGGCCCACTGCCGATGACGCGCCTAGTCCAGTCGCGCAAATTCGAAAGAACTGGCGACGACTCAGTGGTGCATTCATCGAATCTCCCGTAGATGGTGCTGCTGCTTACCTTTTTAACTCGCTGCCTGCGCAAGAAACTTTTACGCAACCTTCGTCGCCAGCGCTCAATAAATGCGTGGTGCTGCGCGCACTATATGCCCGCTGTCATTCGCCTTCAACTCAACCGCGATATTGCAACGCAATAATCGAACGCTCCTTTGTGTAATCTCCGCTTGCGCGAAAATTGTTTCATGAACCGAATCGCTTTCATCATTGCAACAGGCTGCGTCACGCTGCTGGCAGCGTGCGGCACGACACGTCCAGTGTTTCCGCCGGCCGCGGGCTCTGGCTCGAGCGCTCCAGCGACCGCGCCGGTGCCGGTCCCCAGCCTCGGCTTCTTCTCGAAAATAAAGGCGCCATCGACGCACTTCCCTGTGCTGCAGCTGGCATCACGCGGCGTCCAGATATTCCGCTGTGAAAAACGGGACGGCGGTTTCGGGTGGGTTTTTCGGCAACCGCAGGCCGATCTGCTTGAGACCGGCGGTAAGCCGGTCGGCAAGCACGGCGCCAATTTTTCATTCGAGCATGACGATGGCAGCCGGCTGGTGTCGACGATCGTGGCGTACGACGAAGCATCAAAACCGACCGATCTGCGCTGGTTGTTGCTCAATACGCGCAGCTTCGGCAAGGGAGCGCTCGAAAACGTCACCCACGTACAGCGCGTCAACACCGTAGGCGGCATGCCCCCCGCGCGATGCGAGGCTTCGCAGCTAAACCAATTGCTGCGCGTCGACTTCACCTCAGACTTTGTCTTCTATCGGCCGCGCCCGGAGTAGCCTTCACCGCACTTGACGAACGCGGTAAAATCTCGCGTTTGCGTGTAGGTTGCCGGAGAAAAATACATGACCTCGACTGCTTCGACGGTGGGCGCCTACCTGCGCGATCTGCCGCCGGATCGTCGCGTGGCGATGGCGCGCTTGTGCAGCATGATCCGCCGCTCGGCACGCGGCGTGCGCGAGAGCATGCGATACGGCCTGGCGTTCTACGAATTGGATGGCCCGCTGTTCGCCCTCGAATCCGGCCGCCGGCATATGTCTCTGTACGTGGCCGAAAAAGATGTTGTACTGAAGCACAAGGATGCGCTGACAGGCGTCAACGCAGCCAAGAGCTTCATCAAGTTCTCGGATCTGAACCGCTTGCCCCTCGATGTCGTCGAGCGCATCGTGCGCGACTCGGTAGCAGCGCGCCGGCAGCGTTTGGCAGCCGGCTCGGTGCCCACGCAAGCCGAGCTGTTGAAGCTGTGGGACATCAAGGAAGAAGACGCCGCACCGCCGGCAAAAACCGTCAAGCTCGCGATCGGGAAGCCGGCGATTGCAATGACCGACGCGATTAATGCGATGGCGCATTCGATGCGCGACGCAATGGTGGCGGCGATCGACATCGCCACCGGCAGTATTGGCACCGGCAACGGCAAAACACCGATCAAGTCGCGCCCCGTCAAGAAAACAGCGGCAAAGAAATCCACGGCGCGCGTGGGCAAGAAGAAAAGCGCACCGCGCCCACCACCAAAAAAAGTATCCAGGAAGGGGGCCGTCGGGGCGCGCCGCCGGTGATGCGCGGTCGGGGCGGTGCCTGATTGCTGCTAAAAGCTACGCGCGTCTTCGATCACCTTGCCGTCGTTCGGCAGCGATCCGGGCGCTAGTAACTCCACCGCACCCCCAAGCTTTGTAATCGAGCGTAGCGTTTCTCCGACGGCGCGCTGCAGTGACGGATCGTGTGATTCCGACTCGGCGCGCAGCGTCATGGCATCAATTTCGCCAGCGCGTGTGACTACCAGGCGCAAACGCTTCAGCTCCGCATGGCGGCGTGCCACTTCGGCCATCTGCTCGGGGCGCACAAACATGCCTTTGACTTTGGTCGTCTGATCGGCGCGGCCCATCCAACCCTTAATGCGCGCGTTGGTGCGGCCACACGGCGACACGCCAGGCAAAATCGCCGACAAGTCGCCCAGCGCCAGCCGAATCCACGGGCGATCTGAATCGAACGACGTTACGACGACTTCGCCGACTTCACCATCGGCCACCGGCGTGCCGGTTCCCGGCCGCACGATTTCAATCAGCACGTCCTCGTTGACGATCAACCCTTCGCGCGCCCGGCTTTCGTAAGCGATCACCCCGACATCGGCAATTGCATACGCTTGATAAGCGTCGATGCCGCGCGCCTTGATGTTTGCCTGCAGCGACGGTGGAAATGCAGCGCCCGATGCAACAGCCTTCTTGATCGACGACACGTCGCGCCCGGTAGCCTCGGCGGCGTCAAGCAGAATCTTCAGAAAATCGGCAGTGCCGGTGTAGGCCGCCGGCTTCAGGTGCTCGATCACGTCGAGCTGCTGTTCGGTATTGCCAGGGCCGGCCGGAATGACCGTGCATCCAAGGCAGCGCGCGCCGCCATCCATGATGAAGCCGCCCGGCACCAGGTGATACGAAAAAGTATTGAGCACGATGTCGCCGCGCGCAAAGCCGGCCGCGTGTAACGAGCGCGACGCACGCCATGCGTCGTCATGTTTTCCCTCAGGCTCGTAAATCGGTCCAGGCGACACGAAAAGTCGACCGAATCGCTCGAGGTCGCTGGATACGAAATCGCCGAACGGAGCCGTCGCTTTTTGCAAAGCGGGTAATTCGGACTTGCGCAGCAGCGGGAGGCGGGCAAGCGCCGAGCGACTATTGAACTGTGCGGTGTCAATGTCGCCCAGATGCCGTTGCCAGCCGGGTGACTTCAGCGCTTTAGCCAGCAAACCCGGCAAGTGGCCCATTAAATCGAGCTCGCGCCGCTGCGGGTCGCGCGCCTCGCGGTTATCGAGATGCTCACTCATTGCGTTTGCGTTTACTTGTACGCATCGTCGGCTTGCTGCCGGCGCCGCTCGGCATCCTCGCGCGCCGTGTCGAGCTTCTTGTTAACTGGATCGATCGTCGTCTGCCGGGTCGGCAGGGGAGTTTTGGCAGGCTCACTGCTCTCGCGCGAATTGCACCCCACCAATACCACCGAGGCCGCGGCCAGAACAATTAGGTGCCCGTACATCAATCCGTCCTAGGCCAGCCAGCGCTTGCGCCGTTTGTAAAACTTTGCATTTCTAAAATTCCGGCGCCCCGAGGTCGACAGGCCGAGGTAAAACTCCTTCACGTCTTCGTTCTCGCGCAGCGAACGCGCTTCGCCGTCCATAACCACGCGCCCATTTTCAAGGATGTACCCGTACTTGGCGTACTTCAAGGCGAGATTAGTGTTTTGCTCGGCCAGCAGGAACGACACGCCCTCCTTCGCGTTCAGGTCATGCACGATGCTGAAGATCTCTTCGACCAGCTGCGGCGCAAGACCCATTGATGGTTCGTCGAGCAAAATCATCGAAGGCCGCGCCATCAGCGCGCGCCCGATCGCGGTCATCTGCTGCTCGCCACCCGAGGTGTAACCCGACTGACTAGTGCGCCGCTGTTTGAGCCGGGGGAAATAGGAATACACCTTGTCCAGATCTGCCGCGATGTCGCCGCGTGACGTGCCGCGCCCCGAGGAGCCGCGCGAATAAGCACCGGTCAACAAATTGTCCTCGACCGACAGGTGTGCGAAACACCGCCGGCCCTCCATCACTTGCACGACGCCGCGCTTGACGAGCTCATACGCAGTCAGACCCTGAATGTGCTCGCCTTTATATTCGATCGACCCCTTGGTCACATCACCGCGCTCGGCGTGCAACAGGTTCGACACCGCGCGCAGCGTCGTGGTCTTGCCGGCGCCATTTGCTCCGAGCAACGCAACGATCCCGCCTTCGGGCACGTTCAGCGACACGCCTTTGAGCACCAGGATCACATGGTTGTAGATAACCTCGATCCCGTTGACGACGAGCAGAGACGAAGACATGCGTGGTGAAGCAACTAGTTGAGGAGCATCAGGGACGGGCATGCGCACGCATGTCCGTCCGCTGAACGCTCTTTATTTCTTGGCTGCTGTCGGTGTCGCTTTTGCGGGGGCAGCGGCCTCTTTCATCTCCGCCTCGCAACTACGGCGTGTCAATTTCTTTTCCGTTGCATAGCGCGCGGCGGCGTCGCGGATCATCGGACGGATGATCTGCATGTCGGCTTCATACCAATCGGAAGTGAAATTCCACTTGGTGCCGTCCCACTGCTGGATACGCGCACTACGCGCACCTTCGTGATCGCGGCAGTTGGTAGCCAACGGGCGCATCACACCTGTGAGACCCAACGCTTCGATACGCTTGGCATCGATGTTCAAGTTCTCGAGCCCATAGCGCGCCTCTTCACCGGTGACAACGCGGTTGCCATAGCGGGCTTGCGCTTGGCGCACGCCTTCGATCGACAGCACGGCACTGATCATTCCGCGCGTGTACAGGACGCTGCCCACTTCCTCCTGCGGCCCTGTTCCCTGACCCTTTGCGTGTACGAGTCTCAGAATGTCTTCGTGCATCTTTGCACGTCCGGCACCGTGCTGCAGGGCAAGACCGTTGTACCCCTTGGCGTCTGCGCCCACCGGTACGACATCGGGCTCGGCGGCTGCCCACCACACCCCGTACATGCGATCGCGCGGGAAGCCGGTCGCCACCGCCTCGCGCAATGCGGTTGAGTTCATGACGCCCCAGCCCCATAGAAATACATAGTCGGGCCGGTTCTGCCGGATCTGCAGCCACGCCGCCTTTTGCTCGACACCCGGGTGCGTGACAGGGATCGTTGCCAACTCGAAGCCGTGCAGCTTTGAACGTTCCTGCAACAGCGCGATCGGCTCCTTGCCGTACGGAGAGTCGTGATAAACGAGCGTGATCTTCTTGCCCTTCAGCTTGTCGACTCCGCCATTGATCTTGCCGATGTGCTGCACAAGAATGTCGGCGGCGTCCCAGTAGGTACCTAGCAGCGGAAAGTTGTACGGAAACACCTCTCCCTCGACCGACTCGGAACGTCCATAGCCGGCAGTCACCAACGGAATTTTGTCAATCGGCGCCTTGTCGGTCAGCGCAAAAGTAATGCCGGTGGAAAGCGGCTGAAACATCGTTGCGCCTTTGCCCTTCAGCCGCTCGTAGCACTCGACGCCACGGTCAGTCGCATAACCGGTCTCGCAC
>DATLOA010000163.1:0-9195 GCA_035536515.1 Burkholderiaceae bacterium
CGCTCTGACGGAGCCATAAACGAAAAGCGTAAGGCAAAGCGATCCACCGTCGTTGGATTCGTCACGTTGATTTCGAACGCGGCCATATCGCCCGCATAGACCGGCTCGACCTGCACCCCGCGCACAACGGCCTGTGCGAGGTTCGAATGTGTGCTGTGCATGCCGACGACCGCCATGCTCGCCACTAAGAATGTCAACAGGTAGCCGAGCTGCAACATGTAGTTGATTGAGCCGATCAGCAGAATCAGTGTGACGACCCCAAATGCGACGCCCGGGGCGGTCGGCAGGATGTAAACGCGCCGTCGGTCGAGTGCGATGTCACCGGCTTCCGGTCCATGCCGGCCGGCGATCCAATCGGCGATGCGCACGACAAGGGCGTTGGCTGCGATGCTCACCGGGTCAGGGCACAGGCACGGCGCCGATTAGCTGCGACACGAGCTCTTTTCCGTGCAGCGCACGGCCGGTTTCGCGGCTCGTCGCATGCAAACGATGCCCCGCCACACAGGGCATGATGTTCTGCACGTCCTCGGGAATCACGTGCTCGCGGCCATCGAGCCAGGCCCAGGCCCGCGCGGCCGCAAGCACTGCCAACCCGCCGCGCGGGCTCAAGCCCTCCGCATACTTTCCGGAGCCACGTGTGTGCGCAATCAGCGCCTGCACGTAATCCAGCAGTGCCGCTGATACGTAAACTTTCTTTGCATCTGCCTGGGCTGCCAGCAGATCGGCGGGGCGGGCTGTTGCATCGAGCGACTTAAGCATGTCGCGGCGTGCCTCGCCAGCCAATAAAGAGCGTTCGGCCGCGCGATCCGGGTAACCCAAACTGATGCACATCAGAAAACGATCGAGCTGCGATTCGGGTAGCGGAAAGGTGCCCACCTGATGCAGCGGATTCTGCGTCGCAATCACGAAGAAAGGATTCGGCAGCGGACGCGATAAGCCGTCGACCGACACCTGGCTCTCTTCCATCGCTTCCAGCAGCGCGCTTTGCGTCTTCGGGCTTGCGCGATTGATCTCGTCAGCCAACAGGACCTCGGTGAATATCGGCCCGGGATGAAACACGAACTGTCCGCCGTTGCGCTCGTACACCGAGACGCCGATCACGTCCGATGGCAGCAAGTCGCTGGTAAATTGAATACGCCGAAACGGCAGCCCCATCGAGATCGCAATCGCGTGCGCCATCGTGGTCTTGCCAACACCTGGCGCGTCCTCGATCAATAGGTGGCCGCCCGCCAGCAGACACGCCAAACTCTGACGGATTTGCAGCGTCTTGCCGACGATGACCTGCCCGATCTGCGTGGCGGTCGCGCGAAACTTCTCTAACATGGCGGCCAAGATTCAGGAGACGGTGAATGCTGCAGACCGGGTTGTTCACGCATCGCGATTGTTCGCAGCACGAGATGGGATCGTGGCACCCGGAATGCCCCGAGCGGCTCGCCGCAATTTCGGATCACCTGATCTCGACCGGCATCGCACCGCATCTGAAGCATTTCGATGCGCCGCTCGCATCTAGTGAAGCACTGCAGCGCGCGCATAGCGCCGATTACGTCGCACGCTTGCAGTCTAGCGTACCGACCGAGGGTTACAGGCCGCTCGATCCCGATACGTCGATGAATTCGCATTCGCTGAACGCGGCGCTGCGCGCGGCGGGCGCGGTGGTTGATGCCGCCGAACGCGTGGCTGGCGAAGAGATTGCCAATGCGTTTTGCGCAGTGCGCCCGCCGGGCCACCATGCACGCAGATCCGCTGCGATGGGGTTCTGCATCCTGAACAGCATCGCCGTCGGCGCGCGCCACGCGCTGGACGCGCTCGGGCTCGAGCGTGTCGCGATCATCGATTTCGACGTGCATCATGGCAATGGAACCGAGGAGATTTTTGCGGACGATGAGAAGGTGCTGATGGCCAGCTTTTTCCAGCATCCGTTCTATCCGTATAGCGGCACCAGCGGCGCCGCGAAAAACATGGTGAATGTGCCGCTTCCGGCCGGAACCAAAGGCGGTGTAGCCAGGCAGGTCGTCGACGAAGTGTGGTTGCCGCGGTTAAATGACTTCGGGCCGCAGATGATTTTCATATCGGCGGGCTTCGACGCGCATCGTGAAGACGGGCTCGGGCAGATGGGATTGGTCGAGGCCGATTACACGTATATCACCGAGCGGCTGATGTCGGTTGCGGATGAGCATGCGAACGGTCGCATTGTCAGCTCACTTGAAGGGGGGTACAACTTGAGTGCGCTCGGGCGCAGCGCCGCGGCACACGTAAAGGCGCTCGCGCGGCTGTGACGACCAACCTCTTCGACCGTGGGCTCGAGCGCAATGCGGCCAACTTCGCGCCTCTGTCGCCGCTGCCGTTTCTCGAGCGCGCGGCGACTGTATTTCCGTCGCTAACGGCGATAGTCCACGGTCGCGGGCAGAAAGCGCTGCGATTGACGTGGGCTGAGCTCTATCTCCGCTGCCGCTGCTTGGCGTCGGCGCTCGCGCAACACGGCATCGGCCGCGGCGACACCGTTGCGGTGATGCTTCCCAACATTCCGGCGATGGTAGAAGTGCATTTCGGCATTCCGATGACCGGCGCGGTAATCAATGCCTTGAACACCCGGCTCGACGCGACATCCATCGCATTTCAGTTGAATCACGGCGAAGCGAAGATATTGATCACCGATCGCGAATTCGCGCCGACGATCAAGGCGGCCTTGGCAATAATCGACCGCGAATTGCTTGTAATTGACGTCGACGATCCGGTGTACGACGGCGCAGGGGAAGCGCTCGGTGTGCTCGACTACGAATCGTTTCTCGCGCAAGGTGACGTTAAGTACGCATGGAAAGCGCCCGTTGACGAGTGGGATGCAATCGCACTCAATTACACGTCAGGCACAACTGGCAATCCAAAAGGCGTCGTTTACTCTCATCGAGGTGCATACACCAACGCCGTATCCAACGTTCTAGTCTGGGCGATGCCGCACCACCCGGTGTATCTGTGGACGCTGCCGATGTTCCACTGCAACGGCTGGTGTTTCCCGTGGACGATCGCGGCGATGGTCGGCACGCATGTTTGTCTGCGCAAAGTCGAGGCCCAGGCAATCTTCGACGCGATTCGCGAGCACAAGGTCACGCACTACTGCGGCGCCCCGATCGTGCATTCGCTGTTGATCGGCGCGCCGGACGAAATAAAGCAGGGCATCACACACAAAGTGCACGCGATGGTCGCTGCTGCCGCGCCGCCGGCCTCGATGATTGAAGGCATGGATCGAATCGGCTTCGATCTGACGCATGTGTATGGACTCACCGAATCCTACGGCCCAGCCACGGTGTGCGCGAAGCAACCCGAGTGGACCGAGCTCGAAGTCAGCGAGCGCGCGATGAGAAACGGCCGCCAGGGCGTGCGCTACACGCTCGAAGAAGCGGTCGCGGTGCTCGATCCTGATTCGATGCAAGCGGTGCCGGCCGACGGCGAGACGATCGGCGAGATCATGTTTCGCGGCAACATCATGATGAAGGGCTATCTGAAAAACGAAGCGGCGACTGCCGAGGCGTTCCGCGGTGGCTGGTTTCATACCGGCGATCTGGCGGTTATGCAGCCCGACGGATACCTGCGCATCAAGGATCGCAGCAAAGACATCATCATCTCAGGCGGCGAGAACATTTCGTCGATCGAAGTCGAAGACGCGCTGTACAGGCATCCCGCGGTCATCGCGGCGGCGGTCGTCGCTCAGCCCGATCCGCGCTGGGGGGAGGTGCCGTGTGCGTTTATCGAGCTGAAAGACGGTGCCGTATTAACCGAAGCTGATCTGCTGAGCCATTGCCGAGCTCACCTTGCCAGGTTCAAAATTCCTAGGCGGATAGTCTTCGGCATACTGCCCAAGACATCAACCGGCAAGATTCAAAAGTTTCTGTTGCGCCAGCAAGTGAAGTCCACTGCGGCGATCGACACCTAGGAGTCCGAATGAACGCACCGATAGCGGAACAGTATGTCGTAAGCAATCGCGACGAACGCGGCGTAGCGACGCTGACGCTGAACCGACCGCAACAGTTCAACGCCCTGTCGCAGGAAATGATGGCGGCATTGCAAACCGAATTCGACGCGCTGGCGGATGACGCGTCCGTCCGCGCAGTCGTGATCGGCGCGCAGGGCAAGGCATTCTGCCCGGGCCATGACTTGAAGCAGATGAAGGCGAATCCGTCGCTCGACTATTACCAGCGCCTGTTCGCGCAATGCACGAAGTTGATGATGACAATTCAACGCTTTCACGCGCCGGTGATCGCCCGCGTGCACGGCATCGCGACCGCGGCGGGCTGCCAGCTGGTCGCGATGTGCGACCTCGCAGTTGCGTCGGCCGATGCGAGGTTTGCGGTTTCGGGCATTAATGTCGGATTGTTCTGCTCGACGCCGGGCGTCGCGTTGAGCCGCAACGTGGGCCGCAAGCACGCGTTCGAAATGCTCGTGACCGGCGACTTCATTGATGCCGAATCCGCGCGTGATCGAGGGCTTATCAATCGTGTTGTTGCTGCGGATCAGCTCGACGCGGAAGTCGAAAAGGTAATTGCGTCTATTTTGTCGAAGCCCGGCTCCGCCGTAGCGATGGGTAAAGAGTTGTTCTACCGGCAGCTCGAAACCGGAATCGAGGCCGCGTACCAGCTCGCGGGCCAGACGATGGCGTGCAACATGGTTGACGACACCGCGCAGGAAGGCGTGCAGGCCTTTGTGGAGAAGCGCGCGCCGAGGTGGTGACCATCCGAGTGTTTTCCTCAGAGACGATTCTTTAACACGCGATGAAGGATTTTGCCGGTCGCGGTTCTGGGCATCTGCGCGTCGGCGATAAAGGAAAATGACTTAGGCCGTTTGTACCCGGCCAGCCGGCTCGCGCACCATTGCATCAGCTCGCTCTCGGTCGCACTGCCCGAGTCGCGCAGGACGACGACCGCATGGACCGCTTCCCCCCATTTTTCGTCAGGCCGGCCGACCACTGCTATGTCGCGGATCTTCGGATGAGCGCCTAGTACGTTCTCGACTTCGGAAGGGTAGATGTTCTCTCCTCCCGAAATGATCACGTTATTTTTGCGGTCGACGAGCGTATAGAAGCCGTCTGCATCACGGCGCGCCATATCTCCGACCGAAAGATACGGACCGCGAAACGCTTCTGCTGTTTTCTCGGGCAGGTTCCAGTAGCCCTGAAAGCACCACGGCGTACGCGAGTACAGCTCACCAACCTCACCTTCAGGCACCTCGCGGCCGTTCTCGTCCAACAACTTAATGCGTCCCGAACCCGTGTATTCACGACCGACCGAGCCGAGCTTCGTCAGTTGCTCGCTAGGTCGCAGCAACGTTGCCCAGCCCTGTTCAGTAGAGCCGTACAGCTCCAGCAACTGTGAGTTGCTGAAGTACTCCATGATGGCGAGCTTCGTGTCCCGTCGCGCCGGGGCGGAAGACACTAGAAGCTTCCGCACGCTGTCCACCCTGTACTGGTTTTTCTGCTCCTGGGGCAGCCCAAGCATCATGATGTAGTGGGTTGGCACCAGCGAGGTGAAACTGGCTTGGGTCTCGGAGAGCGTTTGCAGCAGATGGCCGGGGTCGAAGCTCCTAGCGTCGTAAACGCAGCATGTCGCGCCCGCGTAGGCAAACGCGGACGCGAAGTTCAGCGAGTTGGCGTGGCACATTGGCATCACGAGCAGACACATGTCATCGCGGTGGAACTGCATGTCGAGCAGCGTCGCGTAGTTCAGCAATGCATGGCTGCCGTGGCTGCGCATTGCACCTTTCGGCTTGCCTGTCGTTCCGGACGTGTACATCAGAACCCATGTGTCGTCAGGCGTGACGGCGATATCGGGTTCGGTGTCGGCGGCGCGCGCCAACAGATCTTCGTAGCCCACCAAACCATTTGCCTTGGCGTTGCTGCCTAGCAGAACAAGATTCTTCTCGGGGATCGCCAGCCCGGAGCGAATGCTTTCCAGGTTGGCAAGCAAGGCATCCTGCACAATGAACGCGCGCGCGGTGCAGTTCTCGAGAATGTAGAGAATGTCATCGCCGAGCAGCCTGAAGTTGATTGGAACCGCGACTAGACCAGCCTTGGCGCATGCCGCGTAGATCTCCATCCATTCGACGCAGTTATATGCCAATACAGCGACGCGATCGCCCTTGGCGAGACCGAGTCCCAGCAGGGCATTGGCCAGCCGACACGAACGCGAATTCCATTCACGAAACGTCATTGAGCGGTGCAAGTCGCGCGCGCCGATCTTGCTGGGATAGATGGACGCATTGACCGATAGCGTCTCACCCATGGACAGCAGCGGCGTCATGAAGTCCCTCCTTCGCATCTGCGCGGCTAATATGACAACATCATGCCGCTTTCTTCCAACAGCGTAGCCGCTTGCATTGCGCGCGTTTTGAAAGCGCGGGGTGTGGAGAGAGTTTTTGGACTGTGCGGCGGCCACATCATGCCGATCTGGATGCGGCTGGACGCAGAGGGAATCCGCATCATTGACGTGCGTGACGAGCGCGCCGCCGTTCATATGGCGCAGGCACATGCTGAGCTGACCGGGCAGATGGGCGTCGCCCTGGTCACCGCCGGCCCGGGCGTCACCAACGCGATGACCGGCATTGCGAACGCGCATGTCTCGCGCGCAACGGTGTTGGTGCTGTCGGGCACTCCGCCTCGCCCGCAGGAGAATCGTGGCGCTCTGCAGGATATCGACCACACGCACCTATTACGCAGCATCACGCGGTATGCGCGCACCGTGCGCGAACCGTCGCTGGCGCTGATGGAACTTGACGAAGCCATCGCTCGCGCGCTTGGAGAGTGCGGCGAGCCGGGCCCGGTCTATCTGGATTTTCCGACCGACACACTGCGTGCCGAAATTCCAGTGGCGCTACAACTCGAAGAGCACATCGGCGCCAAGCCGCGCGCCGAGATTCTGCCCGATCCTGCCTCAGTGGAGCGCGCCGTCGAAATGCTGTGGTCTGCGCGCCGTGTTGTGGTGGTCTCGGGGCGCGGAGCACGAGGTGCAGGGACCGAGCTTGCTCAACTGCTCGACAAGCTGCGAGCCGTCTACCTCGACACCGGAGAAAGCCGCGGTCTGATTCCGGATACGCATCCCGCGGTGGTGGGGGCAATGCGCGGCGCCGTTATGAGCGATGCCGATGTCGTGCTGACGGTTGGACGGCGGCTCGACTTTCAACTCGCTTTCGGCTCCCCGGCGATTTTCGGAGCAGCGAAATTCGTTCGAGTCGGCGATGTGTCAGGCGAGCTTCGCGATAACCGTCGTGGAGCCGTCGAAGTGAAAGCCTCGCCGCGCGCAGCACTGCAGGCGATCATCGCGGCCTCTGGAAACCGGCGATCGGCCGTTGACGCGGCGTGGGCAAGGAAGCTTCGCAACAGCCACGAGGTGCGCGCCACGAAGCTGCGAGGTTCGATGTCAACAGCTGCCGAAGGCAGCGACGGACGCTTGCACCCGAACAAGGTGTTGGCGGCGATACAGGAGAGGCTGGGCGACGATGCGATCGTGATCACTGACGGCGGCGATTTCCTCGCATTTGGACGCATCGGTTTGTCGGCACCGGCCATGCTCGATCCGGGTCCGTTTGGCTGCATCGGCGTCGGTGTTCCCTACGGCATCGCTGCGAGCCTGGCATTTCCTGAGCGCACGGTCGTGGTCGCCACTGGCGACGGGGCTTTCGGGTTCAATGCGATCGAAGTTGACACGGCGGTTCGCCATAAAGCACCGCTTGTGGTCGTGGTGGCGAACAACGGCGCGTGGCAGATCGAAGTACACGATCAGACCGTCACGCACGGGAAAGTCGTCGGCACCAAGCTGCAATTTTCCGATCACGCAGCGATGGCTCGCGCTTTCGGTATGCACGGGGAGCGCGTTGAAAAGCCGGAGGAGTTGCAGGCGGCGCTTGACCGCGCTTTTGCGAACCGTCCGGCGCTAGTTGATGTCGTAGTAACGCCGGAAGCTATTTCTTCAGACGGGAAGACCGGTCTTGCCTGGGTACCGGACCTACAACCACTCGCCGCTTGGGACGATGCCGAGCGAGAGTGGCGTGCGAGCCACTAGCGAGACTTACGCCGCCCGACGCGAATCCTGCAGAACGGGCTGCACCATCAATTGCGTCGAGTTATCCAGCCGCAAAGTCAGGCAATACGCCGCTCCACCTGAGCGATTGAACGAATCGAGCGGCACGATATTTACGCGATAGCCGCGCGCGGTCAGTGCGGCAAATGTCGGCGCAGACGCGTGGCACATCACGACTTCTCTACCGATGCACACAGAATTCACGCCCAGATGAACCGCGTCTTCATCGGTCGCTTCGATCAGTTTGCTTTCGCCGACGATCTCGCGCACTGCGCTCGCTGCGTTGGCTGAAAACGCAGCCGGATACCACAGCACTTCGCCGCCCGAGAGCACGCAGAAGCACGTGTCCAGATGATAGAAGCGCGGGTCGATCAATTCGAGCGCGATCGCCGGCACGCCATACAGCTCTTCGATGGTGCGGAACATATCGCGGCTCGAGCGCTGGCCATAGCCGGTCCAGATCAAGCGGCGCGTCGCATCCCAGATCGCATCGCCGGCGCCTTCGAAGTATTGGGCTGCGGGTGGCTCGACGATTTGATCGACGACGCCGCGTGCATGCAGCGTTTCAAAGAATTTGCGGTTGTGCACTTCTTCGCCCTGGCGCTCGGCACACAGAAAGCGCGCGAGCAACACCTTGCGGTCGAGCACGACTGCGGCGTTGGCGGTAAACACCATGTCAGGCAAACCCGCTACGGGCTGCTGCACTTCGATCTGCGCACCGAGACGTTCGTAGGTTTTCTTCAGCTCGTTCCAGCCGCGCTTTGCGTCCCCTGCGAGCTTCTTCGGCGACGCGGACCATTGCGACGGCTGCATCCATGGATTGATCGTGTAGCTCACTTCGAAGTGTTCGGGCGCGCTCATCATCAAGTGAGCCGTAGTGGATTTCGCCACGACGCGGTCGCCAGCAATCGGCGCGTCGCGCGGACCGAACTCCGATAGCACCGCGGCGAACACATCGATGCCCCAATCTAGCGCGTCGCGGCTGATCGTTAGCGGCGGCGCGAATCGAATCACCGTTTCGTGCGTGTCCTTGGTCAGCACCCCGCGCTCCGCCATTCGCTCGGCCACCTTGCGCGCCGACACGCTTGCATTGAGCTCGACGCCGACCCATAGCCCGCGCCCACGCACTGCG
>DATLOA010000164.1:0-4358 GCA_035536515.1 Burkholderiaceae bacterium
ACCCAGTAGTTATGCCAACGCCAGGCGTCGAATTCCGGATGAGCGCTCGCGCGCAGCCGAACGTCGCAGTCACGCGCGGTGAGTCGAAGCAGAAACCAGATCTGCTTCTGGCCGCGATAGTTGCCGCGCAGCTCCCGCCGAATCCACTGGTCCGGGACGTCGTAGCGCAGCCACTCGCGCGTTCGGCCGACGAGCTTGACGTGCTCTTCGCCTAACCCGATTTCTTCGCCAAGCTCGCGATACATCGCTTGCTCTGGCGATTCGCCGTACTTGATCCCACCCTGCGGGAACTGCCACGAATGCTGTTTGACGCGTTTACCCCAGAAGACCTCGTTGCGACAGTTAAGCAGGATGATGCCGACGTTCGGGCGATACCCGTCCTTGTCCAGCATGCCAACCTCTGAACCTTTACTATTTGTTTGATTATAGGGACAGATTAGCGTTTTCTGACACCGTAGCCACGCGATGCGCGCGCGCCAATTTTTCATTTCCACGCTTAAGGAATTGCCCGCCAATGCCGAAGTGCTCAGCCACTCGCTGATGCTGCGTGCCGGCATGATTCGACGCTTGGCGGCCGGCATTTACACGTACATGCCGCTTGCGCTGCGCTCGATTCGCAAGATCGAAACGATCGTTCGCGAAGAGATGAACCGCGCCGGCGCAATCGAATTGCTGATGCCCGTCGTGCAGCCGGCTGAGCTGTGGATGGAGTCGGGACGCTGGCAGAAAATGGGGCCGGAGATGCTTCGGCTGAAAGATCGCCACGAGCGCGACTTCATCGTGCAGCCAACCAGCGAAGAAGTGATCGCAGATATCGTGCGCGAGTTGATTGGCAGCTACAAGCAGCTTCCGGTCAATTTTTATCACATTCAAACCAAGTTTCGCGACGAGCGACGGCCGCGTTTCGGTGTGATGCGGGGACGCGAGTTCACGATGAAAGATGCTTACTCGTTCGATCGGGATGAGGCCGGCGCGCGCGCGAGTTACCAGGCAATGTTCGACGCCTACGTTCAAATTTTTACACGCATGGGTTTGAGGTTTCGCGCAGTGGCCGCCGATACCGGCAACATAGGCGGCAACGCGAGTCACGAATTTCAGGTGATAGCCGACACCGGCGAAGATGCAATCGCGTATTGCCCAACGAGCGAATACGCCGCAAATGTCGAGATGGCCGAAGCGATGCCGCTGATAACTGAGCGTGCCGCGCCGTCAGAAGCGCTTCGCAAGACGCCGACGCCCGACAAGGAGAAATGCGAAGACGTCGCGCACCTGCTGGGGATTCCCCTAACGCGCACGGTCAAGTCGATCGTGCTTGCGGTTGACAATCCAGAAGGCGCCGCGCGCATCTGGCTGGTGCTGATCCGCGGCGATCACGAGTTAAACGAAGTCAAGGCAGGCAAAGTGCCGGGGTTAAAGGGTGGATTTCGCTTCGCGACCGAAGCAGAAATCCTGCAACACTTCGGCTGCAAGCCAGGTTACCTCGGCCCGATCGGCACGTTGAAGCCGGTCATGATTGTGGCCGATCGAACCGTCGCCAAGATGAGCGATTTCGTAAGCGGCGCCAATGAACAAGACTTCCATTACACGGGCGTTAATTGGGGCCGAGACCTTCCGGATCCGATCGTGGCCGACGTGCGCAGCGTGGCCGCTGGCGATCCGTCGCCCGACGGACAAGGGGTGCTTGCGATTCAGCGTGGCATTGAAGTGGGGCATGTGTTTTCAGGACTTCCCTACACACAGAGCATGAATGTTCGCTACACAGACGAGGCGGGAAAATCGCAGTTGATGCTAATGGGCAGCTATGGCATTGGCGTAACGCGGCTGCTTGGCGCGGCGATCGAACAGAACCATGATGACAAAGGCATCGTGTGGCCCGAGGCCATTGCGCCCTTCACGGTTGTCATCACCCCGATTGGGTACGGCAAGTCCGAGCACGTGAGGCAGATCGCCGATCAGTTGTATGCGGAGCTGCAATCGTCCGGCGTCGACGTGCTGCTCGACGATCGCGACGAGCGGCCCGGCGTGATGTTCGCCGAAATGGAGCTGATCGGGATTCCGCACCGGATCACGGTCGGAGAGCGCGGTTTGAAAGAAGGCAAAGTCGAATATGTCGGTCGCCGCTCTAGGCAAATGATGTCGATTTCGATCGCCGAGGTGTTCGCTTTCGTGCGACAGAAATTGGCGCACGCTGATGCGGGCGACTGACGTTTCGCGCCGGAATCTATTGATCGCAGGCGGAGCGGCCGTCGCAGCGCCGCTGCTGCTGCCGTGTGCGGCGAATGCCGGTGCCCAGCAGTACGAGCCAATGGCCGACGCGGTGCGCGTTGCACTCGCGGCACAAATCGCTGATACCCGCCCGCCGGCTCGACGCATCGATAAGATCGACGAGCGCATCGCGCATTTGGCATGGGTGGGCGAAATGTCGGAGCGGCTCGGCAACAAAGTCGGCGACTACGCTGCGCGCGTCGAATTCCTAAAAACGCTTGACTACGAGGCCAAGCGTGCCGGGCTGGATCGGCAACTCGTACTGTCGCTGATCCAGATTGAAAGCAACTTTCGTAAGTACGCTATCTCGATTGCAGGCGCACGCGGGCTGATGCAGGTGATGCCCTTTTGGACACGCGTAATCGGAGACGGTGAATCGCGCCACCTCTTTTCGATGCGTACCAACCTGCGCTATGGCACCGTGATCCTGCGCCACTACCTCGATATCGAGCGCGGAGATCTGTTCATGGCGCTCGGTCGCTACAACGGAAGTCGCGGGCGGGCGGCGTATCCCGACTCGATCCTCGCCGCCTGGAAAAACCGCTGGACATATGAGGCGAAGCCCATCGAGCAGGCGGCGCCGAACCCACGAGTTGGGTAGAAGTATCTGCGTTCGGCGTAACGTCAAAGGGCGTTGGCGTGTTTTGCGTTAGCAGCAGCGGCTGGCGCAGCTGCGCCGCCTGCGCCGTTGGGCACTTCGTGGCCTACCACTGCGGTACCTTTTTTGCGCCGGCGTTGTGAGTACCGCAGCGGTTGGCACTTTAGTGCCCGACGCCCAGGCAGGGCAGCTCCGCCCAACGCTTGCGCGCCGCTATGACGCAACACGTCTTAAATCAACGCGGCATCCCGGGCATTCCTTTCAGCGCACCTAACCCACGCATCATTTTCGCCAGTCCGCCTTTTTTCATCTGCTTCATCATCATCTGCATCTGATCGAACTGCTTCAGCATACGGTTGACTTCCTGCACAGGGACACCGGCACCACTGGCAATGCGTCGTTTGCGCGACGCCTTGATCAGCTCCGGTTTCGCGCGCTCGGCGGCGGTCATTGAATTGATGATGCCTTCGGTGCGGCGGATTTGCTTCTCCTGCGCGTCGGGGTTCACCTGGCCGGCGGCTACTGCGAGCTGCGCCGGTAGCTTGTCGAGCATGCTCGATAGCCCTCCCATTTTTCGCATCTGCGCGATCTGCTCCTTGAAATCGTTCAGATCGAAGCGCTCGCCCGATTGCATGCGCTTGGCAAACTTCTGCGCGCTCGCTTGATCGACCGATTTTTTGACGTCCTCAACCAGTGAGACGATGTCGCCCATTCCTAGGATTCGGCTTGCCATTCGATCGGGCGAAAACGGCTCCAGCCCGTCAAGCTTTTCACCGACGCCGACGAATTTGATTGGCTTGCCGGTCACGTGCCGCACCGACAGGGCGGCGCCGCCGCGCGAATCGCCATCGAGCTTGGTCAGAATGACGCCGGTCAGTGGCAGGCGCTCGGCAAACACTTTGGCGGTGGCGACCGCGTCCTGTCCGAGCATCGCGTCGACGACAAACAGCGTTTCGATCGGATGCAATCGCGCTTCGAGCGCCGCGACTTCCTCCATCATCGCTTCGTCGATCGCGAGCCGGCCTGCGGTGTCTACGATCAGCACATCGAAGTAGTGGCGCTTTGCGTGGTCGATCGCGCGCGCGGCGATGTCGACTGGCAGATCACCGGTGGTCGATGCAAAGAATTGAGCGCCCGCTTGTTCCGCCACCAGTTTGAGCTGTTCGATGGCGGCGGGCCGGTACACGTCGGTGGACACGGCCAGCACTTTCTTATTGCGTTCGGTCTTTAGCCAGCGCGCGAGCTTGCCCGCCGTCGTCGTCTTGCCGGCGCCCTGCAGCCCTGCGAGCAGGATCACCGCCGGCGGCCGCGTCGCAAGATTAAGTTGGCGCTGTTTGTCGTCGAGGTCGCCGCCCATAATGTCGGTCAGCTCGCGCTGAACGACGCCGACCAGGGCCTGGCCAGGCGTCAAACTCCCCGCTACTTCTTCACCAAGCGCCTTGTCCTTAATGCGCGCGATGAAGTCGCGCACAACGGGCAGTGCAACATCAGCCTC
>DATLOA010000165.1:0-2186 GCA_035536515.1 Burkholderiaceae bacterium
GCGTTGGTCATTACGTAACCGTCAGGTGAAAGGATGAAGCCCGAGCCTAGGCCGCGCGGAAGGTCGCGCCGAGGCGCCGGTTGCTGCGGACCCTGGCGCGGCTGCGGCTGCTGCGGAGGATTCGGAAAAAAGCGACGGAAAAATTCGAACATCGGATCGTTCTCGTCGATGTCCGGAAACGGCAACGCACTTTGCGCCTGTCCGGCGCGCGCCGTGGTGCGAATGCCGACGACCGCAGGCCCGGCGCGTTCAGCCAGGTCGGCGAAGTCGGGCAACATCTGCATCGGCGCCGAGCCAACGTTTGGCTGCGCCGACACGTCCGCAGTGAATTGCGGCACCGACGTGGCTAGAACAGCCAGTGCGAAAGCGAAAACAGCAGCAGCGAACTTGCCGAATTTGCCACTCATAATGCTAGTTCCTCAATGAAAGATTCGGTGCGCGCCTATCGCGCACCGCGAAATTCAACCGACCCTGCGACCGAGCGAACCGTCGACGGCGGCACTTCCCCCACCACCGTCACCAGCGAGTCGCCCACCCTGCGAGAAAACGCGGAGGTTGGTCCATGCATTTGCAATGCATCGCCGGACGGCATCTGCGACACCAAACCGGGCGACGACAACAGCGAATGTGGCTCAATAAAAACCGAGACTGTCGCAAGGCCGTCTGAAAATACCGCTTGCATCGCGTCCGACCCGCCGATGCGGCGCGCTACTTCGCGCGTTTTGCGAAACCCTTCCGGCGCTGGCACCAGCCATCCGTGCTGCGACAAATCGGCCTTGCGATAGTCGCTACGCTCGACCGACCAGCCCTCGGTTGACCACGAAGGCCGAAGCTTTGCTCGATCGATGCGCTCGCCGATTCGCACCTCGGTAAATGCAATCTGCTCGATAACTTCGCGCCGCTCATTTAGGGTTTGTGCACGCAGCAGCAGGCCGCTGGTACGGTCGACCCATAATCGATAACCATAGCGCGCATTATCTTTGGGCTCGAGCGTCAGCATCTGGCACTCGATGCCCGCCACCCGCTCGACATCGCCCAGCTTCAATGTATAGCGCTCCAGAATCTGTTCGGGCGACGCGTTAGAAAGTCCTGGAAACGATTCATCGACGTTGCGATGCTCGACGACAATACGGCGCGTTTCAGGAATCAAGCACTGCACCTCATCGCTAGCTGCGGAACGGCGCCGAATATATTCGCGCGGCTTGCCGTCAAGCGTCTGGATACGCTCGTGCGAGTGAGTGCCGTCGAACATATGAGTAATCCGCGATGCGCGCATCTCACCGCTCGACTGGTACACGATCGTGCCGTGATAGTTGACGCGCTGCGCCGCCTGCCGCACTGCCTGAATCCATTGCACATCGGTGCGTGTGCGCGATTCCTGCGCCGAAGCCCCGATGCCCAGCAATGTGCCGGTAGCGACCAGCAGCGTGGTGGCAAGCCCGCGCACCCTGCGCACCGGAATCGTATGCCCCCAAATGGCAGCTGCTTGCACGATTAACGGTCCTCAGCGGAACGCAGATAGACGGTCGCGCGTGGAACAACTGAGGGACTGATCAACTCACGATGCGCTGCGAGGTAAGGATTAAATGAAGGACTGAGCCCGCGTGCGTTGGTAATCGTAGGCAACTGTTTCTGACCTGCCACATCAATGGTTGAAATCGAAGCAGGTGCCAAATTTTTTGCTACCGACGCTGTGTCGGGCGCGCGCATCAGTGGCACCGCGATAAACGCAACCGCCGCCACCGAAGCCGCCACTGCGACGCCCGGCATCCAGTGCCGCGCCAGCCCTGACGAAGTCCGCGGCGTGCGGGGCGCAAGAACGGTAGGCTCGGCGGCAACGGCGGCAGCTACGCGCGCGCAGAAACCTTCAGCGTCACAGGCAGCGACTTCGTCGGATCGCAGCGCATCGCCGGCTCGATGCAGCTCATGCCAATGACGCCGTAGCGCCGAGTCTGCACACAGCGCTGCAATCGCCGCTGACGCCTCGCTTCGATCCAACTCACCGTCGAGCAAGACTGAAATGCGCTCGATCGGCAAAGATGCCAATACATGATTGCTGACGGTTTGCTTCATCGTGCCTTCCACATTCATCATTGACAACTCACCAACGCTTGTCTTTTGCTATATCCAAAATCGGCCTCAACTCCAGCGCGATCGCTTCACGCGCGCGAAAAATACGCGATCGC
>DATLOA010000166.1:0-2985 GCA_035536515.1 Burkholderiaceae bacterium
ATGGCAGCCACCCGAGTTGCACTGCGAACACCAGAATCAATATCAATCCGACCCAAAACGTGGGGAGCGAAAAGCCGAGAATCGATCCGGCCATGATTGCCTTCGCGCCTGCGCTATGAGGTCGCAACCCCGCGTAAAGCCCGAGCGGAATGCCGAGCGACACTGCGATCACCATCGCCAGAAACGCGAGCTCGAGCGTCGCCGGCATGCGCTCGAAGATCACTTCGAGTGCCGGCCGCGCGTAGACGAATGAGTTGCCGAGGTTGCCGGTAAACGCGCCGCCAACGAAGCTCAGATACTGCTCATGAATCGGCTTGTCGAGCCCGAGCGCTTTGCTGGCGCGCTCTTTTTCAATCTGATCGGCGGCAGGATTGACCAGGATCTCGACCGGATCGCCGATCAGATACAAGCCACCGAACACCAGCAGCGACGTGACTGCGAGCACGAGCAGTGTCTGCGTCAGTCTGCGCAGCACGTAGACGGTCATGTATTACTCCGGCCCGATGGCAAGAGCACTCGCGTGCTCCCGCAGAACAACTAGTCCTGACTTACTTTTTGGCTGCCATGGCCGCCCCTTCGGGACGCACTTCGAACCCAAACGTGTATTGATCCGCGCGCGCTTTGTAGTTGATCCCCTGCCGCGTCGCCCACGTGCTGACTTCGTAGTGCAGCGGCACCAGGCCCATCATCTCCCCCACCGCTTTTTCAGATGCACGCGCCAGCATGATGCCGCGCTTGGTGTCGTCGATGGTTGTCAGTGCCTGGGTCAACAGCGCATCGACGCCGGGATCGGAGAAGCGGCCGCGATTGGCGGTGCCCAAGCCCTGTTTGGCATCGAACGTCGCGAGCAACGCGCGCAACGGCGACGAAGTCTCACCGGTCTCTGCGCCCCAGCCCGCGAGCAGAAACGAAAATTCAAGCTTCGATCCGCGCGAGAAAAACACGTTCGACGGCATCGTCTCGAGCTTGGTTGGAATTCCGTTGCGCGACAGAAACTGCGCCACTGCCTGCGCCACCGCCGCATCGTTGATGTAGCGATTATTGGGCGCGTGCAGCGTGAGTCCGAACCCGTTCGGGTAACCCGCATCGGCAAGCAGCTTCTTGGCGGCTGCCGGATCGTACTTATCGGGCTTCAGCGTCTTGCTGGTGCCGAAGAACTGTTCGGGCAGCAACTGACCTGCGGCGACACCCTGGCCTTCCATGATGCGCGAGACGATCGCGTCGCGATCGATCATCTTGGAAATGGCCTGCCGCACGCGCGGGTCGCGCAATGGATTGGCGTCGAGCGGCTTGCCGTCGGCGGTGGTGACGAACGGCGAGTTTTTGTCGCGCATCGAATCCATGTGCAGATAGATGATGCGGTTGGAAACGGCGGACGACAGCGCAATCCGCTTGTCTTTCTTCAGATTGGCGATGTCGGCGGTCGGCACGCCCTCGATCATCTGCACGTCGCCCGCAAGCAGCGCCGCGACACGTGCGGGTGCGCTTGGGATCATGCGAAAGCGAACGTTGTCCCATGCGGGCTTCGGACCCCAGTACGCGTCGTTGCGCTTCAACACGACGCGATCACCTGCAGCGTATTCGGAGTAGCGATACGGCCCGGTGCCGATCATCGCCTTGCCCGAATTGAAGTCCTCGGTCTTCGCGGTGTCTGCGACCGACTTCGGCAGGATCATC
The DNA here is from genome assembly GCA_035536515.1 of Burkholderiaceae bacterium. Lineage (GTDB taxonomy): Bacteria > Pseudomonadota > Gammaproteobacteria > Burkholderiales > Burkholderiaceae_F > JACCZX01. Next base: position 1,678 of record DATLOA010000166.1, read on the forward strand.
ACCGCCCCCAGATCGTTCGGCATCAATGGATGCGGCTTGTCCGTTTTCAATCGCAGCGTGTATTTGTCGGGTGCCTGCATGTCGACGATCGGCCGTACAAAGAACGCAAACGACGCCGGCGAGTTCGGAACGTTGGGCACGCGCTTGAAGGTTGCGATCACGTCGTCGGCGGTGAACTCCTGGCCGTTATGAAATTTCACGCCCTTGCGTAGTTTCACTTCCCATTCGAGATCGCTAATGGCCTTCCACGACTCGGCCAGCCCGGGAAGCATCGTCTGCTTCTCGTCCTGCCTGATCAGCGTCTCGAACACATGCCGGCCGAGGCTGTTGTTGGGCGTCAGGTTATGAAAGTGCGGATCCAGGGACGTGACCGGCGTCGATAGACCAATGGTCAAGTCCGCTGCGCGCACTGGGCAGGCCACCGCCGCGAATGCAACAAGTACCGTAAAAACGCGCAGAAACGTGCGTGGCATGACGCCTCCTGTCGGGGAAGGTGGTAGCTTAGCTGCCTGTAGGCACGCCGTGTGCGAGGGACAAGCATCAATGCGGCAACTTTGGCTTAGCACCGATCCAGCGGGAGTCGCTGGGCGTCTACAAACACCATGACCGAGCCAGCCGAACGTACCCGCAGATCGGGAGCGAAATCAAAGCAGGCTCGTCCGCCGCGTGAACTCGCGCCGGACCATGCCGAGCAGGACATGGGTGCGAAGCTCGATCACGGAGCGCCGACGCTCAACTACTCGGTGCTGCCGATGGTTGGCATTGGCGGCTCGGCTGGCGCTATTCCATCGATTCAGACGTTCTTTCAGGCGATGCCGCGCGATTCCGGCTTGGCGTTCGTGGTGGTCATGCATCTTTCGCCCGAGCACGAAAGCGCGCTCGCCGAGGTGGTGCAAAGTTGGACCGAAATGCGCGTCGAACAGGTCGTCAACTCCGTCAAGGTCAGGCGGAATCATGTGTACGTCATTCCTCCCGGCAAACAGATCGCTGCGGCAAATGGAAACCTGGAATTGGCTGATTTACCCAGCGACCGCGGCCGCCGCGTTGCCGTCGATTTATTTTTCCGTACTTTGGGGGATACACACGGGCCGCGAGGAGCGGCCATCGTGTTCTCCGGCGCCGACGGCGACGGCGCAATCGGACTCAAACGAGTTAAGGAACGCGGTGGCCTGACCATCGCGCAAGACCCAGAAGAGGCTGGGCACCCGAGCATGCCGCAGTCCGCAATCGACACCGGGCTGGTTGACTGGGTGCTGCGAGCTGCCGACATGCCGGAACGGCTCGTCAAGTATTTCGAGTTGGCACAAG
>DATLOA010000167.1:0-7054 GCA_035536515.1 Burkholderiaceae bacterium
GGATAGCGCGCCTGCATCGCAGGACTCATGTAACTGCCGAAGCCGTGCTTGACTGGCAGAGTTGCCGGCAAGCCCATCGGCACCCGCGTCATGCTTTCGACGCCGGCGGCAATCACAATGTCCATGCTGCCCGCTATGACTGACTGTGCCGCAAAGTGCAGCGCCTGCTGGGACGAGCCGCACTGGCGGTCGACCGACGTCGCCGGCACTGACTCCGGGAGCCGCGATGCGAGCACCGCGTTGCGTGCAACGTTGTTCGATTGTTCCCCCGCTTGACCGACGCAACCCATGATCACATCTTCGATCGCGCCGGGGTCGATGCCCGTGCGCGCGACCAGCGCATCGAGCACCGAAGCAGCCAGATCAGCCGGATGCCACCCGCTCAGGCGGCCGCCCTTGCGTGCACCTGCCGTGCGCACCGCGTCGACGATGAATGCTTCGGCCATATATTCTCGCTAAGCTCTCGGTTGCTTGCACCGGAGTTATCACATTACTTGAGAGGAGCTCTTCATGGGCAACCGCGATCGGCAGCGCAAGGAAGCGAAGAAACCCAAGCAACCTAAAAAGCCACCTGCGCCGTCATTGACGTTGAGTTAAAAGAAACTCGCTCGCTAAATTCGCGTGGGCGCCGGCGTCTCGCCGGCGCCGCGCAAGAGGGTCATTCATGTTTCGAATCGCGATTGGAGCTGTCGCTCTGTCATTGCTGGCGTCATGCTCAACCATGTCTGATGTTCCTGCTGCTGTGCGCTCCGACCTGGCGCCGTCGGGCAAGCTGCGCGCCGCAATCAACTTCGGCAACCCGATACTCGCGGTCAAGGAAGCGTCGACTGGCGAAGCGCGCGGCGTGTCGGTCGACCTGTCGCGCGAGCTCGGGCGCCGGCTCGGCGTCCCGCTCGAGCTCGTGACCTACGATGCCGCCGGCAAAGTGGTGGAAGGGTTGAAGTCCGGCGCGTGGGACGTTGCCTACGTCGCCATCGACCCGGCACGTGCGGTCGACATCAGCTACACCGCAGCGTACGTCGTCATCGAGGGCGCTTACCTGGTGCGGCAGAACTCTCCGATTCGCAGCAACGATGAGGTCGATCGCTCGCACGTGCATGTCGTCGTCGGCACGGGCAGCGCTTATGACTTGTTTCTCACTCGCAACTTAAAGCAAGCGAAAATCGTTAGGGCGCCGACTTCTCCCGCGGTTACAGATATGTTCATCGAGCAGAAGCTCGAAGTCGCAGCCGGTGTAAAGCAGCAGCTTGAAGCCGACGCGCGACGCATTCCTGGCCTGCGCCTGCTTGATGGCCGCTTCATGGTGATCAACCAGGCGATGGGAACGCCGAAAGGCCGCGGCGAGGCGGGTGTGAAATATCTGAGTGAGTTCATCGAGGAAATGAAGGCGTCCGGCTTCGTCGCTCAGTCGCTCGCGCGGCACGGCGTCGAAGGTGCGTCGGTTGCGCCCAAAGCGGCGGTTAAGTAGTTCGTCAGCACTCGATCGCGATCACTCCTGCTTGCGTAATGGACACCGACGTTCTGATCGTCGGAGCGGGACCGACCGGGCTGATGCTTGCAAATCAGCTCGCGCGACACGGCGCTCGCCCGCTGATCATCGACCGGCACGCAGGCCCTTCGCTGCAGACAAGGGCACTCGGCGTTCAGGCGCGCACGCTGGAGATCTATTCGCACCTCGGCATCGCTAATCAAGCGCTCGAGCTTGGTAAGCGCGCCACTGGCGCCAACTTGTGGGCCGAAGGTCGGCGTACCGCGCGCATTCCGATCGGCGACATCGGGCGCGATGTGAGTCCGTACCCCTTCCTGCTTATCTTGGGCCAGGACGACAACGAGCGGCTGTTGGGCGAGGCGCTGCGAGCGCACGGAATTGCTGTGCAGTGGAACACGGAGCTCGTCGGCCTTGCGCAGGACGCGCGACATGTCACGGCAACGTTGAAGCAACCCGATGGCACGATCCGCGAACTCAAGGCGACGTGGGTTGCAGGGTGTGACGGTGCGCGCAGCGCGGTGCGCGAGCTGAGCGCGATCGAGTTCGTCGGGGCGCCGTACGAGCACGTTTTCTTCGTCGCGGATACGCATGTGACGGGCTCAATGGTGCCCAACGAGCTCAACGTCTATCTGTGGCGCGAAGGATTTCACCTGTTCTTCCCGATGCGTGGTGTCGATCACTGGCGCATCGTCGGCATCCTGCCGCCGGAACTGCGCGGCAGAGACGATCTCACTTTCGAGGACGTCGTTCCTTCGGTACGCGAGCGGGTGGGACAGTTGACGTTCCAGGCTTGCACCTGGTACTCCACCTACCGCATCCATCACCGTTGTGCCGCGCGATTTCGTGACCGGCGCTGCTTTTTGCTCGGCGACGCTGCGCATATACACAGCCCGGTAGGCGCGCAAGGTATGAACACTGGGTTGCAGGATGCGTACAACCTGGCGTGGAAGCTTGGCCTCGTCGTGTCGGAACGTGCGGATGCAGCTCTGCTCGATTCGTACGAGAACGAGCGGGTTCCGGTGGCGCACCGTTTGCTGAGCACGACCGATCGTGCGTTCTCGTTAATCGTCTCCGATAGCTGGAGCGCAGGGTTGTTCCGCACGCGTGTGCTGGCGCGAGCAGCGGCATTCGCGATGCGCATTGAACGCGTGCGAAAGCTTGCATTTCGCACGATCTCGCAGACCGGTATTCAGTATCGCGACGGCGTGCTGTCGGAAACGCAGGGTGATTCGCCTGCTACCGCGCCGCGCGCCGGCGATCGGTTTCCGTGGCTGCGCCTAAAGCTTCTGCCAAACGGCGCCGTCGAGGATTTGTTTGGGAAGCTCGATGACACGCGATTCAATCTGATCATCATCGGGCAACCTACTTCGACCCAAGTGCTCGCGCTTGGCGACCTGCTGCGCGTCCATCTGATTCCGACCGATGCTGCTAACGAACGAGAGCTTGCGCGCACGCAGATTCCTCAGCCTTCGTTCTACCTGCTTCGTCCCGACGGCCATATCGGGCTGGTCGGAGTTCAGCTCGACGCGGCGGCCGCAGACCGATACATCTCGGAACGGCTGCACATTCTGACCGCGGCCCATAAAGAGCTAGTTTGATATCAGCACGTCGACCCCCGCCGCGGAATTGATTGCTGCAGCGGGCAATTTTTCTCCCGCGCGCCAACGTGCGGCCGCTACGCGCTTCGATTCTCCGGCAATCAGAAAAAGGAGTTCGCGCGCGCGGCTCAATCGCGCAGCACTGAGCGACACGCGCTGCTGCGGCGGCGTCGGTGAATCAAACACGGCGAGCACGTCAGGTGCGTCCGCCGCGGTGCCCCAGTCATGATCGGGAAACAGGCTGGCGGTGTGCCCGTCTTCTCCGAGGCCTAGAAGTACCAAATCGAATTCGCGGACACCGCGCAGCGTGTCGGCATAGGCGAGGGCCGCCGCGCGAGCACCGAGTTCGCCGGGAATTGCGTGCACGTTTTCTTTCGGAATTGGCGCGTGGTCCAGCCACGCATCAGCGGCCATCTTGCTGTTGCGCCCTACGTCGTCAGCAGGCAAGCAGCGCTCATCGCCGAAGTACACCGTCCAGCTCAACCAGTCGCAATTCTCTTTGCGCAGCAGTCGGTAAACGCCGCGCGGTGTATTGCCGCCGGCCAGCACGATAAGAAATTCGCCCCGCTGTTTGATCGCGCGTTCGGCGGCGTCGAGGATGCGACGGCACGCGGCCCGCTGCAATTCAGCTGTGTCGGCCACGCTAAGCCACCGCACGCCGCTGGCCGGCGTGTTCACGCGGCCCGGCTCATCGCTTCGTCATTTCCTCTTTATGTCGTGACCGCCAAACTGATTACGCATCGCGGCCAGCATTTTTGCGGCAAACGAATCAGAGTCTCGTGATGCAATGCGCGCCAACAACGCGAGGGTGATCGTCGGTGCCGGCACGTTCAAATCGATTGCCTCGGCAACCGCCCATCGGCCCTCGCCGGAATCTGCGACGAATGGTGCGATGCCATCGAGATCAGGATTGCTCTTCAGTGCGTTCGCCGTTAGATCAAGCAGCCACGAGCGCACTACGCTTCCATTGCGCCAGATTTCCGCCACCTGGTGCAGATCGAGTGCGAACTCGGGTTTGTGCTGCATCATTGAGAAGCCTTCGGCATACGCCTGCATCAAACCGTATTCGATGCCGTTGTGAATCATCTTCGTGAAGTGGCCTGCGCCGCTGGGACCGACCCGGCCCCAACCTCGATTCGGTGCCGGCGCCAGCGTTTCGAAGATCGGCCGCAGCCGTTCGATGGCCAAATCGTCGCCGCCGATCATCATGCTGTAGCCCTCGGCGAGTCCCCAGATTCCGCCACTGGTGCCGCAGTCCACATAGTCCAATTGCTTGTCAGCGCAGCGGCGAGCACGCAGCTGAGTATTCTTGTAGTTCGAGTTGCCGCCGTCGACGATCGTGTCACCTGCAGTCAGCAAAGACAGCAGCGCGGTGACCGTCGCTTCGGTCGCATCGCCTGACGGCACCATCAGCCACAGCGCGCGCGGGGGTGCGAGCTTCGCTACCAGCGCATCGAGCGCTGCTACGGACTCTGCGCCGAATTGCTCAACGTGCTTGCGTGCTTCGGGCTTGAAATCGAAGCCGATAACGCGATGGCCGCCACTCACCAAACGCTGTGTCATGTTGGCGCCCATGCGCCCGAGCCCGATCATCCCGAGTTGCATCGCCGAGCCGCTCAATCGAGTTTGATCTCGCCGTCAAACGTGACGTTCAACTTCAGATCAGCGATTTCTAGCGTCATTCGTGCCGGAAAAGATTCCCGGCCGGAGATGGCGCGATCCGCGATGGCCATCGCCACCGCCTGCTCGATCTCACGCTGCGAGCTGACGCCGACCATTTTTAGAAATTGGCGAATGCTCAAGTTGAATCTTTCTTCGTTCATCGATGTCTCCGGTTATTGTGCCCACCAGTCAATTCACCTGTCCACGTACCGCCCACGCTCGCGCGATCAGCGGAATCGAGCCGTCGCTGGCAATTGGAAGCGTTTCGCGAATTCGATCGCGCAAGGCATTACGGTGCTCCTCGCTGAGCGACATTGCGTAAGCGGGTGCAGGTCCCTGGCCACCCAGAAAAGGGTTCCAGTAGTCGTCGAAGTTCCGAAACGTGGTCGGCGCATCGATCATCAGCGTCTGCACTTCTTGCAGCCCGGCGTCTTCAAACAACCCGATCAGCGCAGGTGGCTTGCACATCGGAAAACGCGTTGCTTCGACGAGCTGGGAAGCGCTCGGATCCAGCGCGATAGTTGCGTCCCAGAAGAAACGCATCATCTCCATCTTTCCGGCGTAGTCCCAAACGTAGGCGGCGACCATGCCTCCCGGTCTCACCACGCGTGTCATTTCCTGCGCGGCCAGCGATGGCTTTGGAACGAAGTTGAGCACCAGACCTGACACGGCGGCATCAAATCGTCCCGCTTCCAGCGGAAGCGACTGAGCATCAGCCACTTCGAATCTCACTCTCGGGTTGCTGACATTCGCTCTTGCATAGTCAATAAACCCGGCCGACGGATCAATCCCGGTGACGCTCCGCGGTTGCATCTGCTGCAAGATGGTTTGCGTCAGTGCCCCAGTCCCGCATCCGACATCAAGCCAATCGAGCTGTGGTTGCAACTCGAGCCACCGCAGAAAGTCGTGGGAGACAAGCCGGCTCCAACGGCCGACATAGGGCTCGTAAAGGTCGCCGGCTGCCCAGTTGTCCCTGCGCTGTTCTGCCATCACGGCGTTCTATCTGTAACCGCACTTTTGGAATGCGATGCGAAGTTCGGTCTTATACGCCTCAGTTGGCCGAACTCACACCACGCCCGTGACGACGTCGCTCGCCGAAAACGACAGATGGCGGGTCGCCTCGCACCGTAGAAACTCTGTACCATCGCAGGCGTCAAGGAAGCGCGCATCCGTGGGACCGGGACACTCTCCCGATCGACCACAAAGCTGTAGTTCTCTGGAGACCCTCTGACTGACGACGATTGGTCCGACATGCAATCCCGCTTGACGCGAAAGGGCGTTTCTTTTTCCTATTCCCAGCATGGACTGGTGTGGGTTTTTCGGTTCGCGTGCGCGCGCGCGTTACGTTGTGTGGCAGCGATGTCGCTCAGGCCGGAATGGCCGAGTAGGCGGCCTTGTTGAAATTGGAGCAGCTGCGTCCGAGCCGCCGCAATGTCAATGAAATTGCCTCTCCAGTGCCTGTTCTGCAATGAGTGCAATGTAGCTAGCGCAAAGTACTGCAATGAGTGTGCCTCGCCATTGCACCTGCAGCCGTGCAATCAGTGCGGCGCGATCGACAACCGAAGCGCAAGCAACTGCTACAAGTGCGGCGCCGCATTTAACGTGCCTGTAGCACCCGAGCGCCCACCCAAGCCTGCCACACCCAAGCGTGCGCGCGCGCCTGCAACGGCCAAGCGTGCGCGCGTGCCGGCGGCATCCAAGCGTGTACGCCTGCCTGCAGCACACAAGCTTGCGCCTGCGGCACCCGAACTGGCGGCCGTGCCTGCGGCATCCGTAGCGGAGTCCGTGTCCACGCCACCGATATCTGAACATCAGATAGCCATGCCAATGCTGAACGATGGCGGCTTCGCCATTCAGCGCGCCTTTTTGTCTAAGTCGCCGGCGCAGGTGGTCGGCATGTATCGGCAAGGTTCGCGTCGTGAAGTGATAGAAAGTAAGGACCAGGCCGCTGGCGTCCCCGAACGGGATGCAACGCACGTAAGTCCCGATTTGGCACATTCCGCGGCCAAACCGCAGCCGATTGATAAAGCGTTGGTGCCCGAGAGTGTTGAGGGTCCCGCTCCTGCGCATTCCGCCGTAGAGCCGCTATTGATGGACGACACGGTGGCGCCCGAACGTGTTCAGTATCCGGTTTTGGCACTGTCCGCCGTTGAGCCCCAGCTGCAGGAGACACTCGAATCCGAAAGGGCTCTGGCGGAGACCGCGCGACGCGCACGGCGTCTTGCTTTTCTGACCTTGTTGCTGGCGGTGACTGCCGTCTCCGCCTATTACTACTACGATCGCTCATTGCCGCAACCTGCACAGG
>DATLOA010000168.1:0-5209 GCA_035536515.1 Burkholderiaceae bacterium
TTCCGCGCGTATTTCGTCGACGGCATCGACATCGGCGACATCGATGCGCTTGCGGGGCTGGCGGGCGATGCGGGGTTGGACGCGGACACCGCACGCGCCTGGCTCGCTGCCGGCTCCGGACGCACGGCGATCGAAGCCGAAGAGACGCGCTCGCGCGCGCTCGGCGTCACCGGCGTCCCGTTTTTTGTTTTCAATCAGCGTCTCGCGGTCTCCGGCGCGCAGCCGCCGGAAGTGTTGCTTGACGCGATGGAGCAGGCGGACGCCGCAATGACCTGAATGCGGTCAATGTGGCGCCCATGCGTCGCGCAGCTGTTGCAACGTCGCTAAGCTTGCGTAGGTCAGACACAACAATTGCTTGCAATGAGTTTCAACTTCGCAGCGCCATCCTGGCGGCGCTACGCCGTGCGTGCATTCTCGCAGCTGCGGCTGGCGCCAGACGATCTGCTGCGCGACGCGACGTATCGCCGCTTGTGGACATCGATCCTGATCAGTTCCTTTGGTGGACAGGTGACGATGCTTGCGCTGCCGCTAACCGCGGCGGTGTTGTTGCACGCCACGCCGACGCAGATGGGTTTGCTGACGGCAATGGAAGTCGCGCCGTTCGTTTTGTTTTCGCTGCCGTGCGGCGTGTGGCTCGATCGTGTGCGCAAGCTGCCCGTATATGTGATCGGCGAATCGTTGTTGGCGGCGATCGTCGCGAGCGTGCCGCTTGCGTGGTGGTTGGGCTGGCTATCGATGCTGTGGCTCTATGTCGTCGGGTTCGCGATAGGCACGGTCGCGACGATCGCCGGCAGTGCGGCGCAGATTGTGCTGACGCAGGTCGTTGCACGCGAGCGCCTGGTGGAAGCGCATGCAAAAAATGCGCTGGCTTCGTCGTCGTCTGAAGTTGCAGGCCCGGCCGCGGCTGGCGTTTTGATCAAGCTGGTCGGTGCACCGGTCGCTTTGCTCGCAGATGCGGTGCTGCTCGCCATTTCGGCAGCGATCTTGCGCGGCATTCAGGTGCAGGAAGGCGCACAGTTGGCAGCGGCGCGATTCTGGCCGGCAATGCGAGCCGGTCTGGGTTTCGTAACCCAACACCGCTTGTTGTTGACGATGGCGTGCGTCGTCGGCGGCTGGCAGATGTGTCATCACGCGGCACTGGTCGTGCAGATTTTGTTTGCCACACGCACGCTCGGGTTGTCAGAAGGCGCCGTCGGATTATGTTTCGTGGGGCTCGGCGTCGGGACGATTGCCGCGAGTACGGTTGGCAATCGAATCTCTCGCCGGATAGGCCCCGGTCCGACGCTCGTCCTCGGCGTTGCGATTTGCGGCGCGGGTTGGTTGCTTGGCGCGATCGCGCCGGCGTCCCTCGTCGGCGTTGCCATGTTTGCGGTGATGCTAATGATGTTTGGTGTCGGGGCCGTGCTGATCTTCATCACGTTTCTCGCGATGCGTCAGGCGGTGACGCCGGCACCTTTGCTCGGCCGCATGACCAGCACCATGCGATGGTTGATCTTGCTGCCCGCAGGCCCTGGCGCGTTGCTCGGTGGCTGGCTGGGTGAGCACGTGGGCCTGCGCGCTGCGCTCGCGTTTTCGGGCGTCAGCGCGCTGCTGCTGACCGCGCTTGCGTGGCGGCAACCGGTGATTCGAATGACGCGCGTATTGCCTAACGTTGAAAAGCTTGCGGAAGATGCGGTTCCTGATGCGGCTTAATTGACTCGTGCCGCACTGGATTGAGGCCGCACTAGGCGCGCACGACAGCGCGCCGCAAGCTCTGTCGCTCGCGCGAAATGCGCTCGCCCCGCCGCTTGCGCAGCCATACCCATAGCCCGGTAATCACCAACAGCATCGGCACGACGCCGGTGGCAGCCATCGTGATCTGGCCTGCGGTGCCGAACGCCGTTCCGCTGTGCAAAGGAAACAGCCAGTGCATGAAGCCTTCGCCAGCGGTGCGCGTGCGCGGGCTGCGCTCGATCATCATTTCGCCGCTAAGCGGGTTGATCCACGCGATCGTGTCGCCGAGCCGGTGCACGTCGCCGGGCTTTTTCAGGTAATAGAGATGACCGGCCATCTGGCGCGGCGAGCCATGCACTTCGAGCAAAGTGTGTTCAGGGAAGCGCTGCTTGACATCGGCAATCACGCGGTCAAGCTGTAGTGGCACGTTGGTACTGTGCATCTGCCACGGCACCGTCGGAAACGGGGCGACCTTCGAGAACACGCCGACCAGGTCGCGCACGTAGTTCACGTAGACCAGCGTAGCGCCGGTCAGCGTCGCGAGCAGCAGCGTGACGGCAAACACAATGCCGGTCGATCGGTGGAAGTCGTAGGCTATGCGCGTGAACGACGTGCGGGGATTGACCCAGACGATGCGTCTGAGCGCGGCGCGCGTGCGCGGCGCAGCCAACACGAAGCCTGTGACCGCCGAGGTCAGCAACAACAGCCCCGCAATGCCGACGATGTTCGAACCTGCATTGCCGAGCAGCACGTTGCGGTGGAATTCATACAGCGTGCGCATCACATCAGGTGACGCAACACCGAGCGATTCGAGCGAACGCGCACCAAGAAATACGCCGGTCATTGGATCGAACATCGCTTCGATGCGCTCCGCGCCGACGCGGCGTGGCTTGACGCGCATCGTCAGTCGATATACCTCGTCCTCCGAGGCAGGAAACCGGATTTTTTCAACTAGCCCAAGCGGGTATGCAGCCTCGGCACGCGCGACGATCGCTTGCGCGCTCAGCTGAGTGCCGCGCGAGACAGTCGTCAATAGGTGCGGGTTCAACCAGGCATCGATTGGGTCTTCGAATACCAGGATCGCGCCGCTGAGTCCCACCAGCGCAAACCAGACGCCGAGACCGATGCCGAGCCAGCGGTGGACGATGAACCACTTTGAGCGCGCCCGCACGCGTGACCTCCAAAGCTATTCGTCGATCACACTTTTCTTGCGCCACACATCGAATAGCGCCTTCCACTTCACGCGCGCCGATGCATCCTCGTCCGACAGAACATCCAGAAAGTCTGAGAGGCGCCGCGACTTGACGATGGTGTAGAAAGTCAGGAAGGCAGTCGGCGCAAAGATGATCAGGAAGAAGACGATTTTTTCGACCATCGCAATTTCGGTCAGGCCGATCAGATTCATACCGATAAAGCCCGTTGTAATCGTGCCGATCAGCCCGAAGGTGGTCACCACCGTCAGGCGCAGCACCGTGTTCGTGTGACGGCGCGCGCTGTCTGTATCCAGATACTGGCTCATGCTGTACATACGATCTCGAACCTCGTCGTAAAGAGCATCCAGATTCAGATGGCGCATCGTGAGCTCGAACAGCGATCGCGCCTGCGATTGCTCCGACACCTCGTGAAACCAGTAGCGGTGCGTAAAGCGCAGAAAAATCGCGAAGTTCTGCCGTACGCTGCGCTTGAAGCGACGCACCGAATCCGCCGTGTCGATGTTGAGCTTCTTCAGCGCCTCTGCCAGACGGTCGGCAAACATCAGTAGCGCAGCGCGCTGAAAGTGCGCAATCAGAAACAGCAGGAAATGCTGATGCCGGAATTGCGCAAGAACGCCGCGCTCGGTATCCAGAAAGTATTTCGATTGCGCATCGCCAACGACGATCAGCGTGCGGCCGCTTGCAAGATAGCGCGTATTCGGTGACGGCCCCACATCGCACCAGAAGCGGTCGTCGCAGTAGCGCTGCTCGAAATCCGCAACGTGGCTTTCCGCGTATGGCATCGTGTTGTATTCGCCGGCGCCGGTGCCAAGCCCGAGCCGGATAAAGTCGTTGCGTGCCATTTTGCGCGGCTCATCGACGGCGATCAGCCCCATCACTGGCATCCGGTAATACTCGATCTGCCGATAACGAATCGCGCCTTGATGGTCAACGTGGTCGAGCACCAGCGGCTGCATCAGGAAAAACCAATGCGAGCTGATGCGAGGCGCGCGGTGTCTTGAGACGAAAGATAAGAATTTGTCCCGCTCGCCCGAGTCGGACTCCGCAAGTACGGAACCGTCGGTAGCCAGCCATTGCAGCGAGTGCAGGCAGTGCAAGCCGTCGCCGTTTTCATCCCATCCAGCCGGATAAGCGCGGCCGAATCGATACAGCAGCTCCTGCGCCTGCGGTAGTGTCAGGTTGTCGCCGTGCACCTCGATGTTAAGTAGCACGACGTCGATGTCATAGAAGAAGTACAGATCGACATGCGCGATCGACAGCACGATCGGATCGGTGCCGGGGCGCGTGACCATGCGCACCGATGCGATGTCGTGTCGCCGGTACACGCGCATAGGCGAGCTGCCCGGTTCTTCGTCCTTATTGCCGGTGTCCTTCTTGATACGACTTTCGCCATAGATGAATCGCTGCACGTACGGCAGGAACGTGACGAACTCGCCGTAATGACGCAGTTGAAACTCTTTGCCATCAGGAGTGAACTCATCGAGCAGCTCGCGCCACGGGTTGTCGGGAGTTTTCTGATCCAGCAGCTCCCAATGCTCCTGAATCTGCGCGCCGGGATGAATCGGCATCAACTGCAGCGGCCATAACAGTATCTGCCGGTAGTGCCGCACGATGACCGGCGATTCGCGCGGCGGCGATGCCGCGCCGGTCAATGCGGCGACGTTTTCGGCTTGATCATTCACTGCTGACCCGTTCGATGGCGGCACGTCAAGGCTCGGCGGTTCAAGCCGAGATTCAGGCCGCGATTCAGCCCGTAGAAAAACGTTTCGTCAAGTATTGGCAGTAGCCTTCAGTGTTTTCGACGGCGCAGGAAGTGGACCGTGCACGGCGGTCGTAAGATGTCACGAGTCACATAAAGGAGCTTTCATGCGTGCACCCCCGACTCTGCGCCAATTGCTGCCGGCAACCGTTGGCCTGCTGTTGATCTCGCTTGCCGGTGCTGTCCATGCGCAAGCGTATCCGTCAAAGCCGATCCGGCTGCTGGTGCCGCTTGCTCCCGGCAGCACCGCCGATATCGCATCGCGCTTCACCGCGCAGGAGTTGGGCAAGGCGCTCGGGCAATCAATCGTCGTGGAGAACAAGGCCGGCGCAGGCGGCACGATCGCAATGTCCGAGCTGGCGCGCGCAGCGCCGGATGGTTACACGATCGGATTCGCTTCGCAGGGCACGCTCGTATTCAACCAGGGCATCTACGCCAAGCCGGGTTACGAATCGACCAAGGACTTCGCGCCAATTGCGCTGCTCGGCGGAGTATCGAACGTGATGATCGTTCATCCGACCAA
>DATLOA010000169.1:0-5174 GCA_035536515.1 Burkholderiaceae bacterium
ATGCACAACAGGCTTGCCGGCAATCCAGACTTCAGTGACGTGCTCACGCCCCGCGGCGTAGACGATTTGCGACACGACGTCGTAAAGGGGCTGCGTTTCGATCGCCGCGAGGTCGAACGCAGCGAGATCCGCCTGCTTGCCAACTTCGATCGATCAGACGCCGCGGTCGAGCCCAAGTGCGCGCGCACCGCCGAGGGTGGCACTTTCAAGCGCCTCAGGCGCGCCGAACGCTGTTGCATCGCGCGCAACGCCTTTAGCGAGCAATGCGGCAAGCCGCAGCTCAGCCACCATGTCGATGCGGTTGTTGCTCGCCGCGCCGTCGGTGCCGATCGCAATGTTGACGCCGGCTGCCGACAGTTTCGCGATGGGGGCGAAGCCGCTGCCGAGCTTGAGGTTCGACGCGGGACAATGGGCCACCGAAGCGCCGCGCTGCGCCAGCAGGGCAATCTCATGTTCGTTCAAGTGGACTGCGTGCACGGCGATCATGCGCTCGGACACAAGCCCGAGGCGATCAAGCCGCTGCAAAGGCCGGCAGCCGTGCTGTTCCACAGATTCCGATATTTCATCTTCAGTCTCATGCACGTGAGTGTGGATCGGCAGGTCGAGCTCCTCTGCCAGTACTGCGATCCGCTTCAGCGTTTGATCGGCGACCGTATACGGGGCGTGCGGCGCTAGCGTGAAGCTCACCAACGAGTCAGTGCGAAACGCATCGCGCGTCGCGAGACCCTTGCGCAAATAATCGTCCGCGTCCGCCGCGTATGCGGTCGGAAATTCGATCGCGACAATGCCGGCAACCGCGCGCATGCCTAGGCTCCGCAGCGCTCGCAGGCTCGCTTCCGGATAGAAGTACATGTCGGAGCACGTGGTCGTTCCGGACCGCAGCATTTCGAGCGCAGCGAGCTGCGTGCCCTCGTGCACGAAGTCGGCCGATATCAGCGCTGCCTCGAGCGGCCAGATTCTGTCTTTCAGCCAGCGCATCAGCGGCAGATCGTCGCCAACGCCGCGCACTAGCGCCATCGCAGCGTGCGTATGGCAGTTGACCAGACCGGGCGTTACCGCGTGCGTGTCGAGCGTGTGCACTTGTGTCGCGCGATAGCGCTGCGTGGATTCGATTGATGGCAACACTCCAACGATCCGGCCTCCCACGATCGCAATCGCGTGATGCTCGAGCACCGCTTCGCGCGGCACGACCGGAACGACCCAGCGGGCATGGATGAGAGTGTCGACGTCGGTCATCGGATGGCCGCTACACGGTTGCGCTTCACATCTTCACGGCGGCGCGCGATTACAGCACATGGCAGGCTACTGCGACGCATAAACGGGGCTTTGCACTGATAAACTTCGACGCTTAGTTATTACTCAGTTGCCAGGCTTGCATTGGAAAATTCGGTGGATCAATTCGCCAAGGAAACGCTGCCGATTTCGCTCGAAGACGAGATGCGGCGCTCCTATCTCGATTACGCAATGAGCGTGATCGTCGGTCGAGCGCTTCCGGATGTGCGCGACGGTTTGAAGCCGGTGCATCGCAGAGTGTTGTTTGCGATGCATGAGAGCAATTACGTGCATACGCGGCCGTACGTGAAGTGTGCGCGCGTGGTGGGTGACGTGATGGGTAAATATCATCCACACGGCGACCAGGCAATTTACGACACGCTGGTCAGGATGGCGCAGCCGTTTTCATTGCGTTATCTGTTGATCGACGGCCAAGGCAACTTCGGCTCGGTCGATGGCGATAACCCGGCCGCGATGCGTTATACCGAGTGCCGTTTGTCGAAGATCGCTGCATCGCTGCTGCTCGATATCGACAAGGAAACAGTTGACTTCGCTCCAAACTACGACGGTAAGGAGCAGGAGCCGCTGGTGCTGCCGGCGCGCGTGCCGAACCTGTTGATCAACGGGTCGGCGGGCATTGCGGTAGGCATGGCAACCAATATTCCGCCGCATAACCTGGGCGAAGTGGTTAACGGTTGCATGGCGCTGCTGCGCAATCCTCAGACCACCATTGAAGAACTGATTGAGCTGATTCCGGCGCCTGATTTTCCGACCGCAGGAATCATCCACGGCGTCGAGGGCGTCCGCGAGGGTTATCGCACCGGTCGCGGCCGTGTGGTGATGCGCGCCAAGGCGCACTTCGAAGAGATCGATAAAGGCGCACGTTCAGCGATCATCATTGACGAGCTCCCGTATCAGGTGAACAAGCGAGTGCTGCTCGAGCGCATCGCTGAGATGGTTAACGAAAAGCGCGTCGAGGGCATCTCCGACATCCGCGATGAGTCGGATAAATCGGGCATGCGCGTCGTGTTCGAGTTGAAACGCAACGAGCAACCCGATGTGGTGCTGAACAACCTGTACAAGCAGTCGCAGCTGCAGGACACGTTCGGAATCAACATGGTGGCGCTGGTCGATGGCCAGCCGCGAGTGTTGAATCTGAAGCAGATGCTCGATGCATTTTTGTCGCATCGACGCGAGGTGATCACGCGGCGAACGGTATTTGAGTTGCGCGAGGCACGTCGGCGCGGCCATGTACTCGAAGGGCTTGCGGTGGCGCTGGCAAACATCGACGAATTCATTGCGTTGATCAAGGCGGCGCCGACGCCGCCAGTCGCCAAAACAGGGTTGATGAGTAGAGCCTGGGATTCGTCAGTGGTTCGGGAGATGCTGACGCGCGCCGGCCGGGATATGACCGTCTATCGCCCGGAGTCGATGGATCCACGCTTCGGGATGATGGACGACGGGCTTTATCGGCTCTCCGACGAACAGGCCGAGCAGATTTTGCAGATGCGCCTGCAGCGCCTGACTGGGCTTGAGCAGGACAAGATCGTCAATGAGTATCGCGAGGTAATGGAGCAGATTACCGATCTGCTGAACGTGCTCGCGACCCCTGCGCGCATCACAGACATCATTGGCGATGAACTGTTGTCGCTGAAGAGCGAGTTTGGCGACGAACGCCGCTCGGAGATCGTGCGCAGCGCGCAGGACTTGATCACCGAAGATCTGATCACGCCGGGCGACATGGTGGTCACGTTGTCGCACACCGGCTATATCAAGAGCCAGCCGCTGACCGACTATCGCGCGCAGCGGCGTGGCGGGCGCGGTAAGCAGGCGGCGGGCACGCGCGAAGACGACTGGATCGATCAGCTGTTCATCGCGCACACGCACGACACGATCCTGTGTTTCTCGGATCGCGGCCGTTTGTACTGGTTGAAGGTATGGGAAGTGCCGCAAGGCCAGCGTAACGCGCGCGGCCGGCCGATTGTCAACATGTTCCCGTTGATGGAAAACGAAAAGATCACTGTGGTGCTGCCGATCAAGCAGTTCGACGAGGAGCATTTCGTCTTCATGGCTACCGCAATGGGTACCGTGAAGAAAACTGCGTTGACGGATTTTTCGAACCCCCGCAAGGCTGGCATCATCGCAGTCGATCTGGATGCTGGCGACTATTTGATCGGCGCCGCTATCACGGACGGCAAGCACGACGTGATGCTGTTTTCCGACGCCGGCAAAGCAGTTCGCTTTGACGAGAACGACGTGCGTCCGATGGGGCGCCAGGCGCGTGGCGTGCGCGGCATGTGGCTCGACGATGGCCAACAGGTGATCGCGATGCTGGTTGCCGAGGACGAGCGCCAGAGCGTGCTGACGGCAACCGAAAACGGGTTTGGCAAGCGCACGCCGATCGTCGAATACACCCGCCACTCGCGCGCGACGCGCGGAATGATCGCGATTACCACCAGCGAGCGCAACGGCAAGGTGGTCGCTGCCACGCTGGTGCGCAGCGACGATGAAGTCATGCTGATCACGACCGGTGGCGTGCTGATCCGTACGCGAGTGTCGGAGATTCGCGAGATGGGTCGCGCGACGCAGGGCGTCACGCTAATTGCGCTTGACGATGGAACGCAGCTTTCGGGGCTGCAAAGAGTCGTGGAACGCGACAGCGACGTTGTCAACGGCGAAGCGGTGAACGGCGGCGGCCACGTCACGTCGGTCGACGCCGGCGCCAACGGCAGCGGTGACGAAACACCGCAAGGCTGACGTGCCGCGGCACGTGCCCACGATGCGCGCGGCCGGTTTGTGATGACTGCGCCGGGCGCCGCTGCGGGCGAGCACATCGACGACCGACTCAGGCAATTGCGCGAAGCGATCGACGCGCTCGACACTCGCTTGATCGCTTTACTGAACGAACGCGCTCAGATCGCGATCGACATCGGGCAGCTCAAACACAGCGCGGGCACGCCGTTGTTTCGCCCTGAGCGCGAAGCAGAAGTTCTGCGACGCGCCGGCGCGTTAAATGGCGGGCCGTTGTCGCGTGAGCATGTCACCCACATTTTTCGCGAAGTGATTTCGGCGTGCCGTGCGCTCGAGCGGCCAATGACGGTGGCGTACCTTGGGCCGGCAGGGACTTTTTCCGAGATGGCGATGCAGCGGCAATTTGGCTCCAGCGTCACGGGCTTGCCGTGCAACACGCTGGACGAAGTGTTTCGCACGACCGAAGCGGGTAGCGCAGAGCTTGCGATCGTGCCGCTCGAAAATTCTTCCGAAGGCGCGGTCAGCCGCACACTCGATTTGCTGCTTGCCACACCGCTCGCGATGCTTGCTGAAGTCTCGATATCGGTCGAACACAACTTGTTTACAAAAAGTGGCGCGATGAGCGGCGTCGTGCGCGTGTGCGCTCACGCGCAGGCGCTCGCGCAATGCGCGGGCTGGCTCAATCAGCATTGGCCGTCGCTGGAGCGGCAACCGGTCGCGAGCAACGCCGAAGGGGTTCGCATGGCTGCCGAAGACACAACGACGGCAGCGATCGCGGGCGAATCGGCGGCACGGCATTACAACGTTCAGACGGTAGCTGCGCAGATCCAGGACGACACCCACAACCGCACGCGCTTCGCGGTGCTTGGTGCTCAAGCCACACAACGGCCGGCGCCGGCGGCGCGCAACAAGACCTCGCTGATCCTTTCGGTGCCCAACAAGGCAGGAGCGGTGTTTCATATGCTGTCGCCGCTGGCGGCGCACGGTGTGTCGATGACGCGCTTCGAATCGAGGCCCGCACGCGTCGGCACATGGGAGTACTACTTCTACGTCGATGTCGAAGGGCACGTCGATGAGCCGACGGTGGCTCGCGCGCTGACAGAGTTGCAGCAAGCGTGCGCGTTCTACAAGTGTCTTGGCTCGTACCCTGC
>DATLOA010000170.1:0-3498 GCA_035536515.1 Burkholderiaceae bacterium
GAGCGAGGGACGCGGGGGAGCCCTATGGCCGCACGATGTCAAAGCGCGCGCGCACGCGCGCGCCGTAGTCGCGGAGATGCACTCGAGCTTTTCGGCTTTGCGTACGCATATGCCGATGGACATTCGGTCACGGCACAACGAAAGGGGCGAGGCCGCACTGAGGCGCGACGACGTGGCTGCCGATATCGAGCGTATCCACTCTGTGTGGAGCAAGTGCCTGGCGCAGGGCGGGCCAATGCTGTTCGGCAGTTTCTCTATCGCCGATGCTTTCTACGCACCGGTCGTAACGCGCTTTGCGACATACGGTGTCAAACTATCTCCGCTGCTTGCGGCTTACTCGGAAAGCGTACTGGCGTTGCCGGCGATGCAGCAGTGGACTGCAGCAGCCAAAGCGGAATCCGAAAGCATGGAAAGTTAGCGTTGAGCCTGAAAGCGTATCGAGTCGGCGGCTTCGTACGCGATCAATTGCTCGGCAACGAGCGCCGCCATCTTGGCGACCTGGACGCCGCGCTGGAGACCGACCGCGATTGGGTTGTCGTCGGATCAACGCCGGAGCAGATGACGGCGTTGGGCTACCGACCGGTCGGCAAGGACTTTCCGGTGTTCCTGCATCCGGAAACGCACGAGGAATATGCGCTTGCGCGCACCGAGCGCAAAACCGGGCCCGGCTACAAAGGATTCGTTGCACACGCCGCGCCCGACGTCACTCTCGAGCAGGACCTCGCGCGGCGCGATCTGACGATTAACGCGATGGCGCTCGATGATGCCGGTGCACTGATTGATCCCTATCAAGGCAAGCGCGACCTAGACAGCGGCATTTTGCGGCACGTCAGCCCGGCATTCGTGGAAGACCCGGTGCGCATCTTGCGCGTCGCGCGATTCGCGGCGCGCTTTCCAACTTTCAAGGTTGCGTCCGAGACTGCAGAGCTGATGCGCGAGATGGTGCGCAACGGAGAAGCCGATGCGCTGGTTCCGGAGCGAGTGATGCAGGAAATCTCGCGCGGGTTAATGGAGTCAAAACCGTCGCAAATGCTGAACGTCCTCGTCTCGTGTGGACTTATCGACAGATTGTTTGCCGAACTCGAAGATCTGGGCCCAACCAGCGCCGCCCTCGACCGCGCAGCACAGCGTGGCCTTGTGTTGCCGTCGCGCTTCGCGGTACTGGCGGGCGCAAGCAGGTCAGCGCGCGCAGTTTCAGACTTTCTAGGCAAGCTGCGCGTGCAGCAGGACGCAGCGCAACTCGCGCGGCTGCTTGTTGAATTGCGCGAGCCGCTGAGGAACGCCGAAACTTCGGCAGCGATTGTTGAAGTTCTGGAGCGCAGCGACGCGTTCCGCCGGCCCGAACGATTCGAGTGGCTGCTGCAGGCATTCGAAGCCGCGGCCGATTTATCGGCTGACCGTTTCCGGCGTGCGCTGCGCGTCGCAAGCGAAGTCGATGCAGGCGCACTCGCGAGCCTGCACCGCAATGATCCGAGTCAGATTCAGCGGGCGGTCAGGCAGGCGCGCATTGTCACCGTCGGCCGTGAGCTGCACGGCCCGTCGACGTAGGGCTGGCTAGATCAACTGCGTCAACAGCATCAACAGCAGCGATAAAACGATCGTGCTGGTAAAGGGCAGCACATACTCGCGGCCGTTGCGCTTGAAGTGCAGATCACCCGGCAGCCGGCCGATGCCGAGCCGGCTCAGCCACGGCTGCAGGGCAGTCAGCACCAGCAATGCGATGAACGTCGTCAGCAGCCATTTCATCGCAGCAGTTTAGTCATAGCGAATGCAGGCGATCGCCTCGCGCAAACCCGATCAGCGGTCCACGCACACCACGACCAACCATCAATACCTTCATCAGCTCGCCCATCTCGGCTTCGGACACCAACCGGTGCAGCGCACCCGCGTCCCGAGGTGTGTGATGCGATTGCAAGTGATCGAGCACGCCGCAGTTGAGCAGAAAGTGCGCTTGCGACGTGTAACCGAGCACCTCGAGCCCCACAGCATGCGCGGCTGCTGCCATGGCCGAGAAATCGACGTGTGCGGTGACATCGTTCAATCCCACCATCCATAACGGATCGCCATGGGCGTGGTGCCGAAAATGGCACATGACGGTGCCCATTAGCCGCTGCAAATGGTAGTACTCGCGCTGCGGAAATCCGTAATCGATTACCAGCAGCGTGCCGCGTGCGAGCCAATGCGCACTTGATCGCATCCAGCTTTCGGCAATCAGGTTCACTTCCGACGAATAACCGTCTGGAAGCACGCCGTGTTCGGCTTCGATCGCTGCAACCGCTTCAGCAAGCTCTTCGCCCGCGTCGCGCTCATCGAATGCAAACCCGTCAGGTCGGGTCACGACACCGCGCTCGGACGTCGCTTCGCCGCGCTTAACGAAAAGCTTCACCGGCATCACGTCGAGCACTTCATTGGCGAGCATGACGCCTTCGAAGCCTTGCGGTGCGCTTATCCAATTCACCGGCAAACCTTGCAGCCGCTCGCGCTGCCGCTCGGTCAAGTCCGGCGAAACCTCGACAATCGAATAGCTTTCGAGCACTAAATCCCTCTGTGCTAGTGCCGCGATCACATCGCGCGCAAGTGCTCCGGATCCTGCGCCGAACTCCACGATGCGCGCGGGCACCTGCTCGAAAAGTTGTGCGATCTGCTGCGCCAATGCCTGCGCAAACAGCGGCGAAATCTCCGGCGCCGTTACAAAATCGCCGCCTGTAGCCGAGTCTCCGAACTTGCGCGCACCGGCCGCGTAATAACCGAGGCGCGGCGCGTACAACACCAGCTGCATGTAGCGATCAAATGGAATCCAGCCTCCCGCACGCTGAATCTCGCCTGCGATATGCGCGCTTAAACGCTGGCTGTGCTCGATCGCCGCAGGATCCGGCAGCGGCATCGAATGTGCAAGAGTCATCGATCAATCGTACTGCCGTTAAACTCTCGCGCCTGCTGCCACTGGTATTCCCGCCGATCCCTAATGTCTGAGCGATCAAACCGCGCCGCGCTCGTCACCGGCGCCGCACGCCGCATCGGCCGCGAGATTGCGCTCGCGCTCGCGCGCGACGGTTGGGACGTGGCTGTCCACTACGCGACATCGCGCGACGACGCGCTGCATACGGTGGCACAGATTGAAGCGCTCGGTCGGCGCGCGATTGCAGTGAATCGCGACCTAGCCGTCGAGCCGGGCGTGATCAGCCTGCTTGCAGAATGCGCAAACGAGCTGGC
Source organism: Burkholderiaceae bacterium (assembly GCA_035536515.1). GTDB lineage: Bacteria > Pseudomonadota > Gammaproteobacteria > Burkholderiales > Burkholderiaceae_F > JACCZX01. Next base: position 3,214 of record DATLOA010000170.1, read on the forward strand.
GCCGATTACTTGCGTGGTCAACAATGCGTCGCTGTTCGAATACGACAACATTGCGCGCTTTAGCGTCGATCATCTGTGGCGTGCAATGCGAACGAATACCGCGGCCCCGATCATGCTGGCCCGCTCGCTGCACGAACATCTCGCGCACGATGCGCGCGGTGTCGTGATTAACCTCCTCGATCAGAAGCTGGAGAATCCGAACCCGGACTTTTTTTCGTACACGCTTTCCAAAGCAGCTCTGAAAGAGGCAACGCGGCTTCTAGCCATAGCGCTGGCGCCCAAGGT
>DATLOA010000171.1:0-5783 GCA_035536515.1 Burkholderiaceae bacterium
CGATGATCGACGTCACGGTGAGACCTTCGATCCAGCCATTGGCGACGACCAGCTTTTCAGGCGGCAGCAGCTCGGTCACGATGCCGTACTTGGCCGGCGAATACGCCGCCGCACCAAAGCCAATGACCGCATACGCGAGCAAAGGATGTGCGCCGAGGAACATCATGATGCAACCGCCGATCTTGATCGTGTTCGTGATGAACATCACGCGCGCTTTAGGAAACGAATCGGCGAACGCGCCGACGAACGCCGCAAGCGCGACATACGAGAATACGAACACCAGTTTCAGCATCGGCGTCATCCAACCCGGCGCGTGAACGTCGCGTAACAGCGCGATCGCGGCAATGAGCAGAGCGTTGTCGGCCAGCGATGAGAAGAATTGCGCGGCCATGATGACGTAGAAGCCGCGTTTCATAGCGCAATCGGCTGATGCTGTGGCAGCAAGCGAAACGTCTCCCAAAAAGTTGTGCGCTTGGTGTCGTTCTTGATGCCGCGCTTTGATCGCGTTATATCACGCACTTACGCTTCGCCGATGCGATGCGGCACTATGCTATTGAGCACCAATTTCTCATTTAATTCCTTCCACTCATTTAGTTCCATTTAATGCCGCGCCCCATTTCCGCGTTGATCGACTTGGCCGCAATGCGCGGCAACCTCGCGCTTGCACGCCGTCACGCGCGCGGGAGATTTGTTTGGGCTGTTGTCAAGGCAAACGCATACGGACACGGGCTGCCGCGCGCGGTACGCGGCTTTGCAGAGGCGGATGGACTTGCGCTGCTGGACCTTGACGAGGCGCAGCGTGCGCGTGATTGCGGATGGACCCGGCCGATTTTGTTGCTGGAGGGCTGCTTCGAACCGCGGGATCTTCAACCCGCGTCGGCGCTGAGACTGACACTCGTGGTGCACGAGATCGACCAGATCGACATGCTCGAGCGCGCGCTGCTTCCAGCACCCGTCGAGGTGTACTTGAAGTTCAACACGGGCATGAACCGGCTCGGCTTCGATGCTCGTGACGCGAGTGCTGCAACCTCGGCCTATGAACGGCTCAAAGCGTGCGCTAATGTCGCGCAGCTGACGCTAATGATTCACTTTGCGAATGCCGATCGCTCAGCGGGCACAAGCGGTCCGATCGAGGTCGCTGAGCAATTAGCCGCACTGCAGGGTGTCTCCGCTGAGTGGCGCGAGCCGCGCAGCTTCGCCAACTCAGCCGCATTGTTCCTGCGGCCCGAGGTGCAAGGCGACTCGGTGCGGCCGGGCATTGCGCTTTATGGCGCCGCGACCGATGAGTCGCACACCGCGGCACAACTCGGTGTCGAGGCAGCGATGACGTTGAAGTCGCGTTTGATCGCGGTGCAGACGCTCTCCCGCGGGCAAGCGATTGGCTACGGCTCGAGATTCGCGGCCACGCGCGCGATGCGAGTCGGCGTCGTGGCGTGCGGCTACGCGGACGGCTACCCGCGCAACGCGCCCGACGGCACGCCGGTGCTGGTTGACGGCATTCGGGTGCCGATCGCAGGCCGCGTTTCGATGGACATGATCACCGTCGATTTGACTGGCGCTCCGGGCACGACAGTGGGAAGCGAAGTTGAGCTGTGGGGCAGGGGCCTGCCGATCGACGAAGTTGCGAATCGGTGCGGAACGGTCGGTTACGAATTGATGTGCGCGTTAGCGGCACGCGTGCCGATTACTGAAGTGGATTAGCGCGTGATGGCGAAAGCGAAAACCCAGTTTGTCTGCGCGGAGTGCGGCGGCGTAAGCCTGAAGTGGCAGGGCCAGTGCCCCCATTGCAATGCGTGGAATTCGCTGTCTGAAGCGCGCATCGAGGCTCCTGCGGAGCACCGTTATGGCGCTCTTGTTTCCACGACCGCCACGCAGTCACTGGGTGAAGTGCAGGCGCGCGAGATGCCCCGCATTGCATCGGGGGTCGACGAGTTTGATCGCGTGCTCGGCGGTGGCTTTGTCGAAGGCGGCGTGGTGTTAATCGGCGGCGATCCGGGGATCGGCAAGTCGACGTTGTTGCTGCAATCGCTCGCGGCTTTGTCCGCGAACGCGGTGGTGTTGTACGTCAGCGGAGAGGAGTCGGCAGCGCAAGTCGCCCTGCGCGCGCGCAGGCTCGGAGTCGACGCGGCACGGGTTCGATTGCTGTCGGAGATTTCGCTCGAGCGCATCGTCGCCGCGGTCGGTAGTGAGAAGCCGTCGGTGCTGGTGATCGATTCGATTCAGACGCTGTACTCGGAACAACTGCAGTCGGCGCCGGGCTCGGTGGCGCAGGTGCGCGAGTGCGCGGCGCAGTTGACACGTCTGGCGAAACAATCGGGCCTGACGCTGATCATGATCGGTCACGTCACCAAGGACGGCTCGCTCGCCGGCCCGCGCGTGCTCGAGCACATGGTTGATACGGTGCTCTACTTCGAAGGCGAGTCTCACTCGTCGTTTCGATTGATTCGCGCGTTTAAGAATCGCTTTGGCGCGGTCAACGAGCTCGGCGTGTTCGCGATGACTGATCGCGGCCTCAAAGGCGTTGCCAATCCGTCGGCGCTGTTTCTATCCAAGCACGACGTGCAAGTTGCCGGCTCGTGCGTGATGGCAACGCAGGAAGGCACACGGCCGCTGCTAGTCGAGATCCAGGCGCTGGTCGACGCGGCGCACGTTCCGAATCCGCGCCGGCTTTCGGTCGGACTCGCTCAGCAGCGATTGGCGATGCTGCTCGCTGTCCTGCATCGGCACGCAGGTATCGCTGCGTTTGACCAGGACGTTTTCGTCAATGCAGTCGGTGGCGTCCGTATCGCCGAGCCGGCGGCCGATCTGGCCGTGTTGCTCGCGGTGGTGTCGTCTATGCGCGATAAGCCTCTGCCACGCGGACTGATTGCATTCGGCGAAATCGGTCTGGCGGGTGAAGTGCGGCCGGCGCCGCGTGGGCAAGAACGGTTGCGCGAAGCGGCGAAGCTCGGCTTTTCGATGGCATTAATACCGAAAGCGAACGCGCCGAAGCAAGCGATCGAAGGACTTGCGGTGATTGCGGTCGATCGAGTCGAGCACGCTCTGGCGCGCGTGCGCGACTGATCGCAGCAACACGCGCGCATTAGAGCAGCACACGCGCGCATTAGAGCAGCACACGCGCCGCGGCCCGACCGCTGCGCACCGCTGTTTCGAGGGTTGATGGGTAGCCTGATTCGGTCCAGTCTCCGGCAATGACAAACCCCGGCCACGGCGTTTGATTGGCTGGACGCTGCAAGTTGGGTACTGCAGCCAACGTTGCTCGTCGATCCGCAATCGCGCGTGCATCGAGCGGTTGTGGCAGGCGAAGGTCGTCGGTGAGCTGTTGCGCCACTGCCTGGCAGACGTCCGCTAGCGATTCGGCTTCGTGCGGGCCGCTCGAGCTGATAACGGCGGCAAGCACGCCATGATGATCGCGATCAAGCGAACCACGGTCGAATACCCACTGCGCATAGCGGCGCCTTGCAGGGTCGTCCAGCAGGGCGGTCAAGCCGCGTGGAATGCGCACAGTCGGTGCGTATTTCAGGTACACGGTATAGATCGGCTCGTGCTCGAAGCGAGCTAGCGCATCGTAAGTGGCGCTCAGTGCATCGATGCTTCCGGCGATGTGTTGAAGGTGGGTGGGCGCGGCCGCGTAGATGATGGCGTCCACCTCGACAGCTCGGTCAGGCTCGTTGCGCAAGTGCAGGTAAAAGTGGTCCCTGCGCTCGATACGCTCAACTCGCGCATCGCGCCGAACGGTTCCAGCGCGTGCGATGACACAGCGCTCAACCGCATCGGGAAGCAGCGCCGAAAGGTCGGTACGCGGGATCCACATTTTGCTGGCGTCAGCGCCGGCGCCAATCGAGTCGCACAGGACGTTCGCAAAAATTTGTGCCGAGGCGCGGTCGAGCGGTGTGTTCAGCGCCGCCAGTGCCAGCGGCCGCCAGACGCGCCGAACGACGTGCGGCGTCTGCTTGCGCTGCAGCAGCCACTCGGTCGTGCTGCGATCAGCGCCAATGTTCCACTTCGCGCGCTTCATCGCGCGCAGCAAGCCGATCATTGACGCGCGGTCCGACCAACTCAGCCCGCGTGCTGTCGCCAGCGCAGCGGCCAGGTGCCACGGTGCCGGCAGCGGCGCGGCCCGCATGCGAAACCCATCCGGGTAATGCAATTCGAACGGACGCCGTTCGATGACGCTGTCAATTGAAACGTTCAGTCGCTTGAGCAGCGCTGCCGTTTCGGTGTATGCGCCTAGCAGCAGGTGCTGGCCGTTGTCGAGCACGTGCCAATGTCCCGCGAGTTCGAGTGGCAGTCGGCGGGCACGGCCGCCGAGCTCTTCGCTGGCTTCCAGAAGCGTGACCGAAACCCCGTGCGCAGCGAGTTCGGCGGCAGCTGCACAGCCTGCCCAGCCGGCGCCGATAACTGCAATCCTTTTCGGAACACTCAAGCGCGACTCCATGTACGCCACGCAATCCATAGCTTGCGCAGTGGCGTCAAAGCGATGCGCTGCTGCAGCACCTGAAAGTTCTCGCGCGCGATCTCTTCGAGCAACGCCGAGTAGATCGCGCCCATCATCAGTCCCGGCCGCTGCGCTTTGCGGTCGACCCTCGGCAGCAGAGTTAGCGCTTCCCGGTAGGTGGCGCGCGCTCGCTCGGCCTGAACGCGCATCAACGGCACGAAGCCGTCCGTGTAACGCGCCGCCAACACGTCGGAAGCCTTGACGTCGAAGCGCCGCATCTCGTCGAGCGGAAGATAAATGCGGCCGCGCCGCGCATCGTCGCCGACGTCGCGCACGATGTTGATCAACTGCAGCGCGAGGCCGAGGCGCGCGGCGTACTGCAGCGTTTGCGGGTCGCTATACCCGAATATTCCGGCCGACATTTCACCGACGACGCCTGCGACCAGGTGCGCGTAACCCTTCAGCGCTGCGTAATCGAGGAAGCGATTCTGCTGAAGATCGACCTCCATTCCGTCCAGCACCGCGTTTAATTTCTGCTCGGAAACCCCGAACTCGCCGCCGATAAATGGCTGCAGTGCGCGCGTTACAGGATGAGTCGGATGACCACTGAACAGCCGCGCAAGTTCGGTCCGCCACCACGCCAGGGTGGCCCTTGCGGCGCTGGCGTCGCTGACCTCATCAACGACGTCATCGACTTCACGGCAGAAGGCGTATACCGCCGTAATCGCACGACGCCGCACGGGTGGCAAGAATAAAAACGAGTAATAGAAACTCGAGCCGCTGCTGGCCGCTTTTTGCTGGCAGTACTCGTCCGGAGTCATCGCACTATCCGGGGCCAGCAAAAAGCAGCGCGGCGCTTGGCGCCGCGGCTGCTTCAAGGGAGCGCGAAGCGCGACCGCGCTTCGCAGGCTGGCAGTACTCGTCCGGAGTCATGCGGGCAGCGGTTGCAGCGCGCGCCATCCCATCAAGGTCCAATCACGTGCCGACAACGTAGGCCGATGTGTAAACACATCACCATTGACGGCGTCGATCCGCTCGAGGATGCGCAGCCCGCCTTGCACTACCAGGCGCAGCTCGACCCCAATCCTGCCGCCGAGCTCACGCGCCAGTGGAGCGCCCCGCTGCAGGAATTCGCGCGTGCGCTGGACTTCAAATGCCATCAGGCTCCTCCAGCGCGCATCGACTTCGCCGCGTGCGATCTGGACCTCGCTCACGCCGAATTGCCTCAGATCCTGCTGCGGCAAATAAACGCGCCCTTTGTGCCAATCGAGTGCGATGTCTTGCCAGAAATTCGCAAGCTGCAAGGCAGTGCAGATCTCGTCGGAGTGCCGCAGCAGCTTCGCCT
>DATLOA010000172.1:0-9224 GCA_035536515.1 Burkholderiaceae bacterium
CGAGCAACGCGTTCGACGCCGAAGGCCTGACGCGACTGACCGAGACGATCGAGCGGCGCAAGAAGCAGCGCAACGACGTCGAGCAGGACACGATGATATCCATCCGAAGCAAGAATCTGGAGGCGGAAAAGCTCTCACTCGATATCGACCGCGAAGCCGAATACGCACGCCTCACCCAGGAGCGCGAGGTCGAAGTTGCTCGCGCGCAGCAGCGCACCGAGCTGGCACGCGAGCGCTCGACCAGCGAGCGCGAAGTCGAGACTTCGCAGATCTCGGCACGCGAAGCGATCGAGAAGGCACGCATCGCCACCGACCGCGTGCTCGAAGAGGAGCGCATTACGAAAGAGGGTGAACTGCAGGCGCGCGAGATCGAGCGTCGTAAGACGGTCGAGCTCGCCGAGCAACAGCGTGCGATCGCTATCGCGCAGCAAAGCAAGGCTGAAAGCGAGGCGCGCGCTGCGGCCGATCAAGCCCGTGCGAAAGCAGTTACTGAAGAAGAGCGCGTGTTTACCGCGCGCGAGACTGAGATGGCCGAGCGCCGCAAGCAGATTGAGTTGATCGAAGCATCGAAGGAAGCGCAGCGTGAAGGTATTCGCCTGACGATGGCTGCCGAAGCGGAAAAGGCTGCGTCCGCCGATCGCGGCGCGGCGTTGCGTGCGCAAGCGCAGGCCGAGGCAGACTCAGACCAGATCCGCACGATGGCGCTGCGTATCCGGCACGAGATCGAAGCCGAAGGTGCGCGCCTGATGAACGAGACGCACAACATGCTCACGCCCGATGCGCGGACCTCGCAATTGAGACTGCGCTTGATCGACAAGATGGAAGGCATCATCCGCGAAAGCGTCAAGCCGATGGAGCGCATCGAAGGCATCAAGATCCTGCACGTGGATGGCTTCGGCGGTGGAAACGGTCACGCCAACGGCGACATGGGTGCAGGCTTGACTGATAGCGTCGTCAACAGCGCTTTGCGCTTTCGCGCGCAGGCACCGCTAATCGACCAACTGCTGCGCGAGATCGGCGTCCAGGGCGGCGAGCTCGGCCAGATCGCACAGAGCATCAGCAAGACCGCTCTGCCAAGCAGCAGTAAAGGCGGTGGCGAGTGATTCGTGTCTACACGTCCAGCGTCATCGACGCGCCCGCCGATGCTGTGTGGCTTCAGGTGCGCGACTTCAACGGCCTGCCGAACTGGCACCCCGGCGTCGCCGAATCCCGGATCGAAGCCGGCGCGCCGTCCGACCGCGTTGGCTGCGTGCGCAACTTCCGCACACGGGACGGCGGCATCATCCGCGAACAGTTGTTGACGTTGTCGGATTTCGAATACGAATGCACCTATTCGATTCTGGAATCGCCGATGGGTGTCGATAACTACATCGCTACGTTGAAGCTGACGCCCATTACCGACGGCAACCGAACGTTCGCCGAATGGAGCGCCGAGTTCGACTGCGCTAATGGGCGCGAGCGCGAGCTGACGCAGCTGATCGGCCAAAATGTTTTCCAAGGCGGGTTCGACGCGCTGAAGCAGCGCTTCCTGAAAGCCGCCGCGTAGCTGGCAGACACTGGGGCGCATGTCGTTACAGCGTGTCACGCGATCGACGGTAATCGACCATCCGATCGAGCGCGTGTGGCCCGTGCTGCGCGACTTCAACTCGCACGTACATTGGCATCCGGTTGTCGCCGACAGTTACATCGAAGACGGACTGTTGCCCGATCAAGTTGGCTGCGTGCGCAACTTTCGATTGCAGGACGGAGCACACCTTCGCGAGCAGCTGCTCACGCTATGCGACCGCAACTGGATCTCGACCTATTGCATCCTCGATTCAACGATTCCGCTGTTTCGGTATGTAGCCACCGTGCATCTGAAGCGTGTCACCGATAGCGATCGAACGTTCTGGCATTGGGAGTCGACCTTTGCAACGCCACCGGGTCGCGAGCGAGAGCTGACCGATCAGGTGGGACGCAACGTCTACGAGGCCGGATTCCAAGCGCTCGCCAAGCACTTGAGCGCACAGCGCGATCAAATCTTCAATTGAGTCGCGATGAAAGCGACAACTCATCCGACGGCGCTGCGGATACAGCAACTGTTGCATCACGCCGGAATCCACTCGAACGTCGTCGAATTCGAGCAGCCAACACGGACGAGCGCAGAGGCAGCTGCCGCGATCGGCTGCTGCGTTGCAGAGATCGCGAAGTCAGTCGTGTTTCGTTCTTCCATGAGCGGTCAGCCGATCATTATCGTGACTAGCGGGGACAACCGCGTCAGCGAGGATAAGGTTGCGAAATTGATCGGCGAAAAACTCGTGCGCGCCGATGCCGACTTCGTGCGTCAGTCAACGGGTTTCGCGATCGGTGGCGTCGCACCGCTTGGTTTTACCGGTCCGGTCACGCTGCTGCTCGACGCCGATCTGCAGCGTTTCACGACGATCTGGGCGGCCGCCGGCACACCCTTTTCCGTCTTTCCGCTGTCGCCTCAGCAGCTATCGCAACTGACGGGCGCGCCATGGTCGGACGTCAAGCTCGATCCTTGGAAATTTCCTGCGACGTCGAGCGTTTTATAGAGCGCAGCAACTGCTTTACTACGCCACGATCAGCGTTCGTTGTTCACCGGGGACGGGCTGACGCATGGCGATGAACTCTGTCGCCTCATTAACGACCTGCAGATCTCGCAGAATGCGGCGGTGGCCAAGCCCGTCAGTGGCGAGACGCGTGTCCGCGAAGCACGTGTGTAGGCGTAACCGTTTGAAATCGGAACTTCCTCGTCGCCTACATCGTGGATGACGAATAGCGGCGTGCGAATGCGCCGCACGTTCCACGCATCTGCCACCAGCCACTTGAACTCAACGCCGGCGATACGCTCAGCTGCCTGCTGAATTGGCAGCATCAGTGTCTCCGGTGCCATCAGGCGCTTGCAATTTGTCGCGCACGGGCTCGCTGAAAAAGCGCGCACGCTGCGCAGCGCTTGTCCGTGATGAAAAAGTGGCGCGCGACGAACTCCGCCGTCCGCTGCGGAGCACAATTAACATGCCACGTGTGATGCTGATGCCTTACACCGGCTACGCAAATGAAAGCCGGCTTACCCTCCGTGGCCGCGTGATCCGTGCGCGCAAAACCACGTTACTGGATTCTCACACCAGCGGCTGGCGTAACTTCGTTGCGCTTGCACGGTTGATAAACTCCGCTGAAATTGCGGGAGCTACGGTATGCGCGCACTTCAGGTCGCGTGATTACGAGGCGATTGCCGATCGCGAGGGCTACTTCACATTTAGCATCGCTCTAGATCGCAAGCTCGAGCGTAACGTCGAGATTGACTTGCGGGTGGTCGCGCCGCAAGCAGCCGATGGCGAGGCAGTCGTTGCGCGTGCGTGTATCTGTGCGCCACCCGCCAGCGCCCGCTTTGGCGTGATCAGCGACATCGATGACACGATCGTCTGGACGCACGTTGGCAACCGTCGGCGCATGTTGTGGACACTCGCTCGGTCAAATGCAGCGACGCGCAAACCGTTGGCGGGAGTCGCCGCGCTGTATCGCGCGCTGCAGGATGGTGTCGCGGGCGACGAGGGCAATCCAATCTTCTATGTGTCCAGCGGTCCGTGGAATCTTTATCCGCCCCTAGTCGATTTTCTGCGGATCAACGGCGTTCCCCACGGGCCAGTGTTCCTGAAGGACTGGGGACGGCAGACGCTCACTGAGTGGCGCGACCATGGCACGCACAAGCTCGCTAGCATCCGCGAAATCCTAACCGCATTCGCTCACCTATCTTTCATCCTTGTGGGCGATAGCGCCGATCAGGACCCGGAGATCTACCACGAGGTCGTGCGCGCGTTTCCCGGACGAATTACAGCGATTTACATTCGCACCGAGTCGGCGGGCAGTGCGCGCCACGCGGCAATTGAACGGCTATCCCATGAAGTGCGCGCCGCCGGCAGCGACTTGTTTCTGGTCATTGATAGCGAGACGCTGGCGATCCATGAAGTGCGAGCAGGCCGGATCGGCCATGATCGCTTGGAACATGTGCGGCTTGATAAGAAAGCCGAGAAACGATTGCCGGCACCGGCGGTGGAAGGAATCAAGCAAGCGCATGAGCTGTGACCTTCGGCGCGTTAAAAATGGGGCGGACCCTTACGAGACTACGTAGCTTCCACTCCCTCCACCACTTGCGTCGTCTGGAGCAGACCAAGCCGCACGCCGAGTGCAAAGAGATGACCCGACTCCAGCCGTCCGCGCTTTTCCAGCTCAGCCGCGATCTCGCGAATCGCTTGCTCATGTGGCAAAAAGCACTCAGCGACAAAGCGCTCGTACATTTCAAAAACCTGTTTTGGTTGCATCCTTCCGAATATCTCGCGTCGCAGCCCGTCAAATTGCGCGATTTCACGGGCGCCACGCAGCAGCGCCACGTCGCGCGGCACTTCGCCAACGATTTGCTCGGCAACCAAGCCTCCCAATGTGGTCAGCGCAAATCTTTCCAGGTCATCGTGCTCGGGCTGATCGGTTTCTCTCTTATCGGCAGGCTGTACGTGACCTCCCAGTTCGAGAAGGATGTCGGGCGGCTCCAGCGTGGCCAGCTGCGGCACTTCCCCTGCTAGCAAGTGACCGGCAACACAGCCGGCTTCACGCAAAGGTGCGGCGCCAGCGAGCGCAGGCAGCAACTTGCGCGCAGCGAAAATTTGCTCGAAAGAAATACCCGTCCACTTGGAAATTGCCACATGCAACTCAGTTCGGCCTGCTTCCGGGTTATAAGCGGCGAGCTTCGCGAACCAAACGTAGCTGAGCTTGCGTCCCCCGAGCAGAATTCGCGCGAGGTTGCGAATGCGGGCCTGTTCCCGCGCCCATAATTCAACTGCAGACGCGGCGTCGTCCTTGCGCAAGTCGCCGACACTTTGCCTGCCGACCTCGGGATCGAGGCCAGCGTTGGTCAAGGTGACAAACTCGCACATGTTGGCGAGTGGTGAAGCATTCATTGATACGCCCGTCGTCAGTGAAGCGGCAGTAGGCGTCACGCCATCGGCCATCGCCCCCAGAATGCGTGCAGCAATACCTTGTGCCGTGATCCACTGCATCTGTTCGACGGCCTTGCGCGCATTTGAGTTGGGTGCGGTGCGATCGAGCTGTCTGACGATCAATGCTGCATCGACCGACGCTCTATTTTTAACGTCAAACATTCGCACCACTCCTTGTGGCCGCTTGCGTTGGGGCGCACTCTATGCTTACGCGCAAGATGTAGCAACAAAAAGATGTTGTCCTACCATTAGTTGTAGGCGCAACTTCAAGTAGTGCCCCAGGTTGAGATGCTCGATGTTCTGCGAATCTGTAGCTCAAGTAGGCGTTTTTGATTTCGAAGTCACGCCAGTAACCATCTGGCGAGCTTTCTTCAAAAATCCGCGGGCCCAGACAAATTCGGTCGCTAGGATGGAAAGGCCGATGGGAATGACAATGAAAGCCGGCCCGGGCAAGACAATTAGTGCAACGCCGATCAGCGTAATCGTTCCTCCGACAACGGCGACGACGATGCGTTTGGCGAACCGAAACTTTGAGTGTTGGTCGCTGCTCATGCATTCAGTGCGCTATGAATAGGCCGAAGCAATAACCGCGATGGCGACGGTCACTCAGCAATGATCTTGTTATCGCTCGCGATTTGCTTCCATTGAGCCAAGTCCTGCCTGACGACAGTCGCAAACGCGGCGCCACTGATCGCCATCGGCGTCGCCCCGTCGGGCTCGAGCAGCGCCTTGAGTTCCGGGGATGCCGAGATTGCGTTGATCTCGCGATTCAACCGTTCGACTATCGGCGCCGGCGTGCCGGCCGGCGCGAAAATCCCTGTCCAAATTTCGATCGCGTAACCCGGCACCGTCGCCGCCAGCGGAGGCAGTTCAGGAAACGCTGGGCTTGCCTGTTTGGACGTCACCGCTACCGCTCGCACGCGTCCGGCCTTCAGCATCGGCGACAACGAGCTGTAATTCGACAGCATCACCTGTATCTGTCCACTCGCAAGATCAATGATTGCATTGGCAGCGCCCTTGTATGGCACATGCGTCATCTTGATTTGCGCATTGGCATTCAACAACTCGGCAGCCATTTGACCGACTGACCCCACCCCCGCAGACCCATACGAAAGTTCCGCTGGCTTGGCGCGCGCCGTCGCAATCAGATCCGCCGGAGTCTTAATCGAAGTCGCAGCGGAGACGGCCAGCAACAATGGGCCTTGCGCAACCATTGCTACCGGCGCAAAACCAGCAAGCGGATCGTAGGACACCTTGGGCTGCGTCGCGGCAGTAGTCAGGAACGTCGACGATGTCAGCAGAAGCACCGAGCCGTCTTTCGGCGACCTCGCAACCTCAGTCGCCCCTATTGCTCCACCGGCACCTGGTCTGTTCTCGACGATGATTGTGTTGCCCAGTCGCTTCGAAAGCGGGTCGGCTATAGCGCGCGCAATTGCATCGTTATTGGCACCTGGCGAAAACGGCACGATGACCTTAATTAGCTTCGGCATCGCGTCCTGCGCGGCTGCCGGGAGTGCGAGAACAGCGAGCATCAGGCTCGCCAATAATGAAAGACACCTCAACATGACACGCTCCTCGAAAATGTGTTGTGCCCAAAAGTAAACTACTGTATGCGTTCCCTCAAAATTATCTGCCCAAACGGACATCTGGGCTTCGCGCCTATCCGGGTGGAAAGCTTTGAGCTCGGTGTGGCCGCACAACCCGACGTGATTGCGGCCGATTCGGGCAGCGACGACGTTGGGCCGGTGCCGCTTGGCAGCGATACGTCGACCAGCCCACTGTCCTGGCAGACGCATGATCTGGAGCACATGTTGCTCGCGTCGCGAAAGCTCGGCGTGCCGATGATCATCGGCTCATCTGGAGATACCGGCTCCAACAGCCGCGTCGATCTATACGTACAGATCATTCAGCAGTTGGCGGCCAAGCATGCGCTGCGACAGTTCAACATCGGATATTTCTATTCTGAGGTGAGCAAAGAACATGTGCGTCAGCGCATCCGCGCCGGCGACACGGTCGAAGGGCTCGATGGCCGAAATGTGCTGACGGAGGAAGAGCTTGACGCGACCGAGCGCATCGTCGGAATGGCGGCGGCCCACCCCTATGTTGCACTCTTGCAGCGCGGGGCAGATGTCATTATCGGCGGGCGCAGCTCGGATAGCGCGGTGTTCGCCGCGCCCGCTTTGCACCACGGGTTTCCGGAGAATCACGCCTACTACCTCGGCAAGGTGCTCGAGTGCGCATCGTTCTGCGCCGAGCCGTACGGCGGCAAGGAGACCGTGCTCGGTGAAATCACCGCCGACGATGTCCGAGTTACTGCGATGCACCCTGCGCAGCGATGCACGGTTGCGTCGGTCGCTGGACACGCGATGTACGAGCGTTCAAATCCTTACTTCGAGCACGTGGCGGGCGGCACTCTTGATATGTCTGAATGCCACTACGAGCAAATCGGAGAAAGAACGACGCGCATTACAGGCGCCGTGTTTCGAACCGCCGCGCAGTTTCGCGTCAAGCTGGAAGGTGCGGGCAAGATCGGCGAGCGCTACATCGGGCTGGTCGGCATTCGCGACCCGTACACGATCGCGCATGTCGATCAGGTTATTGAGTGGGCCCGAGAGAAGGTGCGTGAGCGTTTCGGTGACGGCCAGAACGGCGAGTACGAGCTGCACTACATCGTCTACGGCCGCGACGGCGTCATGGGCGAGCTCGAGCCGCTGAAACACCGGCCGGCGCACGAGCTGTGCATCCTGGTGCAGGGTGTTGCGCCGACGAAGGCGATGGCCGAAGAGGTGTGCATGACCGGAACCCGCCAGATGTTTTATGCACGGCTGCCCGAGGTGAAAGGGTCTGCGGGCTCGGTGGCTTTCGCATTGGATGAAGTGCTGCACGCAAGTCCCGCGTATCGATGGACAATCAATCACACGTTGCGATGTGATGATCCGCTCGAGCTGTTTGCGACTCACATGACGAGCGCCGGCGTGTGATGAAAACACAGAAGCTTTCCGAGCTTGCCAAAACGATCCGCAGCAAGAATGCCGGGGTCGACAAGATCACGTTCGACATCATTTTCAGCGATCGTGCGGTTTACGAGCGCGTCAAGCGCGCCGCAGTGATCACGCGCGCGACGATGGCCCGCCTGTACGCGATCCCGCCCGAGCGCATTTCAGACTTCGTCGAATTCGATCCGGCCAGTGCGATCAAATTCACGATCTATCGACCAAATCCGAGCGGCAGCCCCGGCGATCCCGATATTTTTGGATCTCAGCAATACGCGCCGTTGCTCGACCTTGAGGTGCCCTGCAAAGAGGATTAGACGAGCGGTTTGCGCCTGTCGAAGTCTGCGCTCAGCTCTTGGGCGAACGGCGCATCAGACCCATCAAAGAGCCGACGGCGCGCGCGGGTTGCAGCAGCAGGCTGTATCCGAATATGTAGACAATGAAGCCGCCGACGTTGCGCCGGACCTTGAGTCCGTGCGCGTGGAACATCGAGCGCATTACGAAGAAGATCGCCGCATTCAGCAGCAGCGCAGCGGGTAGCAATGTCAGCGCAATCGGGCCCATCAACAGGTGACTGCTGTACGCGACCGACAAGATGACACCTGGCACAAAGGCGAGGGTGAACGCGAGGTCGGTCCACGGAAACAGCAGCTGCCAGACGACGAACAGCATCGACTTTTTCCGCTTCACCAGGTCGGACGGCAGCTCGCGCAAAGCGCGCAGCGTCGTACGGGCGTGGCGCACTCGCTGTTGCAGAAACGACTTCACGTCTGCGGGCACGATAACGAAGCAGCAAGCGTCCTCCGCGAAACCGATGCGCCATCCCCGCTGCAGCATGTCCCATGTCAGCAGTACGTCTTCGGCCACGTCGGAGCGCCAGCCACCGACCTCTTTCAGCGCCGCACGGTCGTAGATCGTGAATGCCGCTTCGGCCACCACCGTTCCCTGGTACTGAGACTGCATCCGCTTCATCGACGCCAGGCCATGGAAGTAGTCCCACTCCTGCGCGCGCGTCAGCCAATTTTCGCGCGAGTTGCGGACCAGCACGCAGCCGGAGATCGCGCGCACGTCGGGCTCAGCGGCGACATAGCGCTCTACCATGCTCCATAGCGCGTCGCCGAACAGGATTGCATCCGCGTCCAGAGTGACGATCAGGTCATGCTGCGCCGATTCGAGCGCGCGGTTAAGCGCCGCGGCTTTGCCGCGACCCTTGGTCTGGCGCAACACCTTGATCCAG
>DATLOA010000173.1:0-7604 GCA_035536515.1 Burkholderiaceae bacterium
GGTCGCGGAGGCGGCTACACCGCGACGAAGCCGCGTGCCGCGTGCGCCCTCCCCCATATCGTCGCCGACCACTGATTCGGGCGCTGGCGAAGATCAGCGCAAGCTGCTGGACCAATGCCGCAATTGTCCGCTGTGGCAGTACGCGACGCAGGCTGTACCGGGCGAAGGTCCGATCGAGGCGCGGTTGATGCTAGTGGGTGAGCAACCGGGCGATCAGGAAGACCTCGCCGGGCGGCCTTTCGTGGGTCCCGCTGGACAGTTGCTCGATCGGGCATTGGCGGCGGCGGGAATCGAGCGCAGCGAGGTATACGTCACCAACGCCGTCAAGCATTTCAAATACGAGCTGCGAGGCAAGCGCCGTTTGCACAAGAAGCCAGCCGAGCTCGAAATTGCAGCATGCCATGCCTGGTACGAGGGCGAAGTCGCCACAGTGAAGCCGGCCTTGATCGTTGCAATGGGTGCGACCGCTGCACGTGCGGTCCTTGGGCGTGCGCTGCCGATCCTTGCGAACCGTGGCACCCTGCTCGAAGCGCAAGAGCCGGCATCATCAACGCGCGCTTTGGTGACCGTGCATCCGTCGTATCTGCTGCGCGTTTTGCCGGAAACGCGCGACGCCGAGTACGGCAAATTTGTCGCAGACCTGAAGATCGCTGCCGAGTACGTCCGCAAGTTGCGCAATTAAGACCCCGCGCGCCTCATGATCTTGTCGTGAAAGCGCAGGTGATCGTCGACAAAGCTGGAAATGAAGTAGTAACCATGGTCATAGCCTTCGTGGTAACGCAGCGTCAGCGGCTGGCCGGCTTTTCGGCACGCTTCCTCGAAGGTCGATGGATACAGCTGCTCTTTAAGAAACTGGTCTGACAGCCCCTGGTCGATCAGCAGGTCGTGTGCAAATGGCGGTGCCGGTTTTCTGCTCATCAACACACTGGCGTCGTGTTGTTCCCAACGGTCGATGTCGTCGCCGAAGTAACCGCTGAACGCTTTTTTGCCCCACGGCGCCTGCATCGGAGCAGCGATCGGCGCAAACGCAGACACTGACACGAATCTGCCGGGATGCCTTAACGCCAGTGTCAAGGCGCCGTGACCGCCCATCGAATGCCCGAAGACGCCGAGGCGACGTGCGTCAATCAAAAACACTTCGACCACTAGTGGCAACAGCTCGTGCAGCAGATAGCTCTCCATGCGCCAGTGCTTGGCCCAAGGTTCGCGCGTGGCGTCCACGTAAAAGCCGGCACCGACGCCAAAATCCCACGCGTCGGCCTCTCCCGGCACACCGGCGCCGCGTGGACTGGTGTCCGGCACCAACAGCGCGATACCCAGCTCGGCGGCGAGCCGCTGCGCGCCTGCTTTGATCGTGAAAGTCTCTTCGGTACACGTCAGGCCCGCGAGAAACATCAGCATCGGCAGCTTCACACCCGCTTCATGCGGCGGCATAAACAGCGCGAAGCGCATCGGCAATCTAATCTCCGCCGATGCGTGCCGATAGAAAAGCTGACGGCCGCCGAAGCAGCGGTGTTCGCTCAGCAGTTCAAGCGGCGGCACGCGCCAATCTAAAACTGGACGACGCTGCGAATTGACTCACCGCGCTTCATAAGGTCGAAGCCTTCGTTGATGCGCTCCAGCGGCAGATGATGCGTTATTAGATCGTCGATGTTCAGCCTGCCTTCCATGTACCAATCAACGATGCGCGGCACATCGGTTCGGCCGCGTGCACCCCCGAATGCGCTGCCCTTCCACACGCGCCCGGTCACCAATTGGAACGGCCGCGTGCTGATCTCCTGGCCGGCGGCAGCGACGCCGATGATGACGCTCTGGCCCCAGCCTTTGTGGCAGCACTCCAGCGCTTGCCGCATCGTCGTTACGTTGCCTATGCATTCGAAGCTGTAGTCCGCGCCCCCGTCGGTTACTTGCACGATCGCATCGACGACATTTTTTTCTTTGTTCGGATCAATGAAATGCGTCATACCGAACTTTCGACCGAGCGCCTCCCGCGCCGGATTGGTATCGATGCCGATAATGCGATCGGCGCCAACCATCTTTGCGCCCTGAATCACGTTCAGTCCGATGCCTCCGAGACCGAACACGACGACGTTGGCGCCGGCCTCTACTTTCGCAGTAAAAAGCACCGCGCCGACGCCGGTAGTAACACCGCATCCGATGTAGCAGACCTTATCAAACGGCGCATCGTCTCTAATCTTCGCCAGCGCAATTGCCGGCACGACGATGTGGTTCGCAAACGTCGACGTTCCCATGTAATGCAGAATCGGCTTGCCGTCGATTGAAAACCGCGACGTGCCGTCGGGCATCAGCCCGCGTCCCTGCGTCGAGCGGATGGCTTGGCACAGATTGGTCTTGCGCGACAGGCAGAACTTGCACTGCCGGCACTCAGGTGTGTACAGCGGAATGACGTGGTCGCCTGGCTTCAGCGCCGTCACGCCGGCGCCGATCTCAAGCACTACCCCTGCGCCCTCGTGCCCAAGTATTGACGGGAAAATTCCCTCCGGATCGGCGCCGGACAGTGTGTAGTAATCCGTATGACAAATGCCGGTTGCCTTGACCTCGAGCAAAACTTCACCGGCGCGCGGCGGATCGAGCTCCACCGTCTCGATGCTCAGAGGCTCACCGGCCTTCCAGGCGACTGCCGCTCTTGTTTTCATGGACCTCCTCATTGAGGGTTGCGACAAACGCGCGCGTAAGCGGCGCACCCGGCGTAACCAGCAGCCTCAGATCGTCAACAGTATCAAGGTCGTGCCATAGCGGCAGGTCAACGACGCGCAGTCCAGCGTCAGCGGCACGCTGTCGTGTCTGCTGCGCAACGAATGCGGTACTCCAGTCGATGCCTTCGAACAGCGCTGGCTGCATTGATCGCACGCCGAGCAGGTAATAGCCGCCATCATGAGCAGGCCCAAGCACAACGTCGGCCGTTTGCAAAGAGTCGAAGGCACGCGTGATCAGCTGCGCGGGCACATCCGGGCTGTCGCTGCCGATCACGACGCCCGGGCTGTGACGCTTCAAGACCGAAACCAGCGTGCCACTGATGCGCTCACCCAACGTGAAGCCTTGCTGCGGAATCAACGCAAACTGCGGCGCCGCGTGCTCGAAGTAGCGACGTGCGCTGTCCGTTGGCGGCGCATAGCTGAGCGCGTGCGTAACGTCTGCGATCGACAACGCCAATGCGAGCGTGTCTTGCAGCGTGCATAGATATAACTCGACGGCTCGATCATCGCCGAGCGCTGCCGCAATCCGGGTCTTTACTTTGCCCCGCTCAGGCTGCTTGCCCATCACCGCCAGACAAGCGTTCATCGATGTTGCCGCAAAAGTTGCACCGGTCTCGCTACTGCGTGGCGGGTTTCATTTCGCGCATTAGCAGGCCGGTGGTTGAGACTCGCAGCTCGATCTCGGCCGGGCGCGAGACGGCAACGTAACTGGCGGAACCATATTCCGCATCTAGCAGCGGCGCGAGGAATGTATAGCGACGCCGCAAATCAAACAGATCAACCGGCTTGTCGCGCGCGAGCGGAAAAATAGTACGCGGTGCCGAACGCTCCTGGTCGATCGAGCGATATCGCCCCGCGATGCGGTCGAGCTCGTAGGCGGTGTGCAGCCCGAGCACGTTGGCCATCGGTTTCCACTTTAGGATCTGCGCATCGACATAGACCTCGTCGCCTGCAAGCTCGAACTTGACCTCGCGCAGGTCAGGGTAGCGCACCGTCGCTGAGAATCGCTGCGGCTCCATCGGTTGCACAAGCAACGTGGCAGCAATTTCTTCGCGGGTCAACGCGGTGTAGCCATACGTGCCAATCGCAATCGTTGCCGCCAGCGCACCCGCCGCTAGCAGCAGCAAGCCAAATACGGTTCGAAAAATGAAACGAAATGGACGTAGGCGGATTAACGCCGCGATCCCCGACAACAGGAGCAGTGCACCTAAAAATCCGAAGACGAGGCTTGCCCACCCAAACGGCGAAGCCCAGAGTTGTGTCAGTGCCATAGAGTCAACTTAAGCTGGAATGATCTTTGCGTGTAGTGACGCTTACGGGCACTTGCCGTTTGTCAGATGTACTGGCAATCCCGGTTGGGTGTGGCAAACTTTCTGTCGCTGTACTTTACTTTTACCGGGAGAGAGAAACATGAATTTCATCATTTGGCTAGTTGTCGGCGGTTTGATCGGCTGGGTAGCAAGCATGATTATGCGCACCGACGGGCAGCAAGGCATCTTCCTAAACATCGTCGTCGGCATCATTGGCGCAATGCTGGGCGGCTGGCTTATCTCTCCGCTCGTGGGCGTTCCCACGATTAATCAGGGGTCACTAAGCGTAGGCGCATTGGTTGTTTCATTGCTCGGCGCCGTCATTCTTCTGGCGATCGTCAATCTGTTTCGCCGCGGTACCGCGCGCTAAGAGCGTGTAAGGTGCGCAGGGCGGGCATATGCCCGCCCTTTTCTATTCTGAAGTGACTTTTTGCTCGGCCTGCGGTCACATCACCACCTTGCGCATTCCGCACGGTGACAATCGTCTCCGTGACTGCTGCGATCAGTGCGGTGCCGTGCATTACATCAATCCACGTCCCGTCGTAGGCACGATTCCAATGTGGGGCGACAAAGTCCTGCTGTGCAGGCGCGCGATCGAGCCGCGCCTCGGTAAGTGGACACTGCCTGCCGGATTCATGGAAACCGGTGAAACTACCGGTGAAGGTGCGCTGCGCGAAACGCTCGAGGAAGCTGGTGCTCGCATAAGGTTGGGTCCACTGTTCTCGATGATCGACGTGCCACATGTGCAGCAGGTTCATATCTTCTTTCGTGCGGACCTGCTCGATACCTACTTTGCCGTCGGCACCGAGAGCCTCGAGGTGGCGCTATTCAGCGAGCATGACATTCCGTGGGAAGAGCTTGCATTTCGAACCGTTTCCACCACGCTCGAGCTTTACTTTGCCGACCGGGCACGCGGTGAGTTCGGCATCCACACACGCGCGATCACGCCCGCGCCGTCCGCCAGCGCGGTAGGAGCATGATTCCTTGGCTCGCGCCGGGCCAGCCTTTTCCGCCGGTTCAGTCCGCGCTGCAAAGCCCTAATGGATTGCTCGCAGCGAGTGCCGAGTTGACCGCCGACCGTCTGCTGGCCGCTTATCCGCAAGGGATCTTTCCCTGGTACTCGGACGAAGAGCCTGTGCTGTGGTGGTCACCGGATCCACGCATGGTGCTCTTTAGCCACGAGCTGAAGGTCTCCCGCAGCTTCGCAAAGACATTGCGAAAAGTTGCGCACGACAGTGCGATCGAGCTCCGCGTCGACACCGACTTCGACGCGGTTATTCAGGCGTGCGCCGAGCCTCGCGGTGACGACGCGGGTACGTGGATCACAGACAGCGTGGCCGACGCGTATATGGAATTGCACCGCCGTGGCCTCGCACATTCGATCGAAACATGGGCAGGCGGTCGGCTCGCGGGCGGCTTATATGGCGTGGCGCTCGGCCGGATGTTCTACGGAGAGTCGATGTTCTCGCGCGCGCCCGATGCGTCCAAGATCGCGCTCGCACTACTCGTGCGCGTGATGCAAAACGAGCAAGTGCGAGTGATAGACTGCCAACAGAACACGCGCCACCTTGCATCGTTGGGAGCACGCGAAATTTCGCGCCGAGAGTTCGTGGCACATTTGAATGTATCCGTGCGCGCCGCGCCGATAAACTGGACGGCGTATTCGAAGCGCCCTCTGAATTCATTGCTGGCTGGTTTCTGAAGCGACTTTCTGAAGGCGACTTCAATCTCAACCAACTGACGTGGCCAATCTCAAGGAGTTGCCCTTCTCGGCGTTGCAGTTTTATGCAACCGCGCCGTATCCGTGCAGCTATCTGGAGCATCGGCAGGCTCGCTCGCAGGTGGCGACACCAGCGCATCTGATCAACGCCGATGTCTACAGCGAGCTGGTCAAAATGGGATTTCGGCGCAGCGGAATCTTCACCTACCGACCGTACTGCGACGGCTGCCGCGCGTGCGTCCCGGTGCGTGTGCCAGTCGCCGAATTCGAAGCCAACCGTACACAGCGCCGCGCATGGCTACGCCATCGCGCGCTGACCTCGCGCGTCGCATCGCTAGCGTTCGATCACGAGCACTACGACCTATATCTGCGCTACCAGTCGACGCGCCACGCCGGCGGCGGGATGGACAACGACAGCCGCGAGCAGTATTCGCAGTTCCTTTTGCAGAGCAAGGTGAACACGCGGCTAGTCGAGTTCCGCGATCCATCACCGCCGGGGGTCGACGGTGTCGGAACGTTGCGCATGATCTCGATTATCGACGTGCTAAACGACGGCTTGTCGTCGGTCTATACGTTTTTCGACCCTGACGAGCTCGCAACGAGTTATGGCACCTACAACATTTTGTGGCAGATCGAACAGGCCAAGGCGCTGTCGCTGCCGTATTTGTATCTGGGCTACTGGATCTCGGAGAGTCCGAAGATGGCCTACAAAGCTACGTTCCGTCCGGTCGAAATGCTTAAGGGAGGCCGCTGGGAGCGGCAGAGCGAGGCCGGCTAACCCCCTCGTAGAATTCGCGCGTGTTTTACAAACTCGCGCGCCCGTTTCTCTTCTCGCTCGACGCCGAAGCTGCGCACGACCTGACGTTGAAAGCGCTGCAACGGGGTCACGACCTTGGCATCGTGCGCAGGGTTGCAGAGAGTGTCGATCCGCTGCCGCTGAGCATCATGGGGCTGAGGTTCTCCAATCCTGTCGGTCTGGCCGCGGGGCTCGACAAGACTGCTGCGCACATCGATGCGCTTGGAGCGTTCGGGTTCGGCTTTATCGAAGCTGGCACCGTGACACCGCGTCCACAATCCGGCAACGCAAAGCCGCGCCTGTTTCGGCTGCCCGAGTCCCAGGCATTAATCAACCGGTTGGGATTTAACAATGAAGGCGCTGAGCAGTTCATCGCCAACCTGCAGCAGCAGCGTGCATTTCGCGATCAGGGCGGCGTTGTTGGCTTGAACATCGGGAAGAACGCAGACACGCCGATTGAGCATGCGCTGGACGACTATTGCACGTGTCTGCGGCGCGTTTACGACGACGCGGACTACGTCGCCGTCAACGTCTCGTCGCCGAATACGGAAGGGTTGCGTTCATTGCAAAGCGCGCGTCAGCTCGCAGGCCTGCTGAGCGGGCTTACCGAAGAGCGCAAGCGTCTGGAGGATCGGCACGGCAAACGAGTGCCGATCGCGGTCAAGATCGCTCCTGACATAACCGATGAATCGGTGGCTGAAATCGCAGACCAACTCGTCGCGCACGGCATGGACGCAGTGATCGCAACCAACACCACCATCGCGCGCGACAGCGTGAGCGGCTTAAAGCACGCCGAGGAGTCGGGCGGTTTATCCGGGCGACCTCTTACCAAGCGCGCTACCGATGTCGTGCACTTGCTGGCGCATCATCTGCGTGGCGAGCTGCCGATCATCGGTGTAGGCGGCATCATGAGCGGTGCCGACGCCGTCGAAAAAATCAGCGCCGGTGCGTCGCTGGTGCAGCTTTACACCGGCTTTGTGTATTCGGGTCCACAACTTGTGGCGGAGTGCGTCGAGGCAATCCGCAAAAGCGAATGCGTTGCTTCATCGCAGCCTGGCCCG
>DATLOA010000174.1:0-6596 GCA_035536515.1 Burkholderiaceae bacterium
GTGCGCGAGCGGCGCTGGATGCCGCCGGCGGACGTGCTGGCAACGTCGAGACGCGCATCGGGGACGGCTACTTGGGCTGGCCCGAGTCCGCACCATTCGACGGCATCATCGTCACCGCCGCGCCCGATCATGTGCCACCGCGCCTGATCGAGCAGTTGAAACCCGGCGGTCGGCTCGTAATTCCGGTCGGGCCACACCGCGCAGGGCAGGAATTGCTGGTGATCGAAGCCGGACGGGACGGCCGTGCGATTACGCGCCGCACAATTGCCGTGCGCTTTGTACCGTTGACGCGTTAGCGCTGCGTCCGTTGGTCGGTTGGCTAGACTGCGCCTCCCCGCAATCGTCTCGTCGCCATGAACTATCGCCGTCTTGGCCGCTCCGGCCTCAAAGTTTCAGAGCTTTCATTCGGCTCGTGGGTCACGTATGGCAATCAGGTCGACACTCGCGCCGCGCGCGAGCTAATGGCTGCAGCGTATGACGCCGGAGTTAATTTTTTCGACAACGCCGAGATCTACGCGCGCGGACAAAGCGAAGAGATCATGGGCTCGGTGCTCAAAGAGCTCGCGTGGCCGCGGATCAAGTACATCGTGTCGACCAAGTTCTATTGGGGGATGGCGGTCGGCAAGGGCGACTATCCAAACGAACGCAACACGCTGAACCGCAAATACTTGCGACAGGCTATCGACGCCTCGCTAAAGCGGCTGCAACTCGACTATGTGGATCTCGTGTTCTGCCATCGCGCCGACCCCAATACGCCGATCGAGGAAACCGTGTGGGCGATGCACGATATGGTGGAGCGCGGCCAGGCGCTCTACTGGGGCACGAGCGAGTGGACCGCCGATGAGATTCGAGCGGCGTGGGACATCGCCGATCGGCGCAACCTACACAAGCCGGTGATGGAGCAGCCGCAATACAACCTGCTGCATCGTAAGCGCGTCGAGCAAGAATACAAACCGCTGTACGAAAGTATCGGGCTCGGGTTGACGACCTGGAGTCCGCTTGCCTCGGGGTTGTTGTCCGGTAAATATCGCAAAGGCATTCCGCCCGGCTCGCGCGGAGCGCTCGAGAGCTACGCTTTTTTACGCGAGAGCCTGACGGATCCGGGCAAGAACGAGGCGGTCGCGCGGCTCGAATCGGTGGCCGGCGACCTATCGTGCACGCTGGCGCAGCTATCGCTCGCGTGGTGTCTGGTCAACCGTGATGTCAGCACCGTGATCACCGGCGCTACCCGGGTCGAGCAGGTCAGGGAAAACATGAAGGCCCTCGATGTATTGCCGAAGCTGACGCCGGACGTTCTGAGCCGCGTCGACGAAATCGTGGGATCGAACGTTGAGTAGCGCCTTGCGTCGATGAGGCTGCCAGGCCGCATGCCGTTGCGGCCCGTTAATTGCCTCCAAGCGGCCTACGGATGGACTGATGCGAATGAAGCAACTGCTGCCACTTTGCTTGCTGCTGACCGCTCCGATGACAGCGGCCATAGCGCAGCGTATTCCATGTAGCGAAGTACTCGAGACAGAGCGCGAGTTCGTGCGTCGGTTCGGTGGCTGCCAAGACGTGGCGCCGATCGTCGATGTTCGTCCGAAGGCGGTCCCAATTGCGCCTTCGGTCGGCACCGCGGTTACTCTGGTGCCCAATGT
This sequence comes from Burkholderiaceae bacterium, assembly GCA_035536515.1. Taxonomy (GTDB): domain Bacteria; phylum Pseudomonadota; class Gammaproteobacteria; order Burkholderiales; family Burkholderiaceae_F; genus JACCZX01. The sequence goes on from DATLOA010000174.1 coordinate 1,638, forward strand.
CGTGGGCTTAAGCTTCGACGAGGCGCGCGCTAGATTGCCGGGCTTTAACGTGCAGCGCTCGTACATGGCCAGTGCCGAGCCCGGCGGCAAGATATTGGAGCAGCAACCTGCGCCACCCGCGCGGCTCGCCGCCGGCGCCACGATTCGCGTTGTGCTGTCTGACGGCACCCTTAGGCCCGCTCCCCGCGTAGCGCCAACCGAGGTCGACGCGGTTCGTAGACCCGAAGTGCCAGTGCAGCCGCCCGTACTTCAACAACCAGCGCCGCCACTGCCGGCCGATGCGCCCATCGCTCAAAGCAACACCGAAGCACGCAGGCTGCCGTCAACAACGCCCGTGCAGCCTGCGAGAACCGTAGAAGCGCGTAAGCCGTCGCCGCCACCAGCGGTATTGTCCCAGCGCACCACCGTTGCGCCGTCAAAGGCAAGCCGCGCGCGAGGCGAACCCGTTCCCGCACCGGGCGCAGCCGTTGCAGAACGCGCGGCGCCGATCGAGACGTTCGAATTGCCGAATGTGGTTGGGCGCAGTTCCGCCGACGCCACAAAGGCGCTGGCCGAATTTAAGATCGAGCGCGTCGAGATCGTTGCCAACGCCGCCCCGAGCGGGCAGGTGCTTGCGCAAGATCCCAAGCCCGGTACCCCGGTCGCTGCCGGAAGCGCAATAGGTTTGCAGGTATCTGATGGATCACTGGCCGCGAGTGTGGCGGCGCCCGCCCCGGTTAGCGCTGCAGCGCCGGTTGCTGTGCCGGCATCAACGTCCGCTTCGCCCCCGGTGCCCGCGTCGAAAGCCGCGCCGGCCGCGAAAGCCGCGCCCGCACGCGCGGCGGTCACGTTTCCGAGCACCGCCGTGCTGCTGCTAATTGCCGGCGTGCTGGCCGGGCTTGGCTTAGGCGCACTGCTGATGCGCCGTTGGCTTGCGAAGCGCCACGACACCACCGATGATTTCGATCCGGCGCGGCTCGAGCCCACGCTCGTCGACGGCGACCGTGGAGCGGCCTCCGCGCCAGCGATCGACGAAGAAGTTGTCGCCGCTACGGCTTCCGTGCCATCGATCGGTGGAGGCGCCGTAGCCGAGACAGTTTCCACGCCTGCGCGCGCTATTGCTGTGGCAACTGCTGCACTGGCCGCTCCCGCTGTAGTGCCGGTCATTACTTTTGCGGCGCGCCTCGAAGATGGCGGCGGCAAAACTACGATCGAGTTCGCAGCCCCATCGGACGCCGAAGAAATGGCGCTCGAATACTCGAGAGGCCTCGATGGTTAGCAGCATCAAACTACGCGCGCCGATCAGTGTCACCGGCGGTGACGTCGAGAAGGCGTTGTTCGAGCAAGCGAAGGAAGAGCCGTCGGTGGCGCGCGCGTATGAGCAATTGACTGGCGTCCCCGCGCAGCGCGCGGCAGATCAGTTGAATCAGGCACTCAATGTCGATGCGTTCGATGTCCTGTCGCGTGGCTGGGCCGAAGTTCCCGCGGTGCGCAATGCCGTCCAGCTCAGCGCATTAGTGCCCGGCCCGCCTTCCATCGTCAGGCTCGAACAGCACACGATGACGTCGAACTCAACGCTTGTTTTGGAGAGCCAGCTGGAAGACGCTGCGCTACCGCCGCTCAGAATTGCGTTGCAGCTGATCTCAGGTGTTCAAAGCGCAACGCTCGCGGTGAAAGACGGGCGTATCGAATTGGTGGCGCTTGGAAAAGCATCGATCATTGCACGGCTGGTGTACAAGAAATTTTTGGTAAAAGAGCACTCTACCGGCTTTGAGGGCGCCGCCCGCGATCCATTTAAGCGTCAACCTGCTGCCGTCGGTCGGCGCGCCGACGTCGACATTCCTATCTAGACGTCGGTACGGGCCGGCGGCGACCAGCCGCGCTCCGTTCGGTCACAATCGTGTCTTTGCGCGTCTACCAAGCGGCACGTCACATTGGCTGTCGGTCGTTTCACTACTTCTTGCACGCAACATCTAAGGCAGGCCACGCTGCAGGCGGTGCTGCTGAGTTTGCTCGGCATTTCAACCTCCTTCGCGCAACGTCCACTGTGCAACCAGCTCCCGGCATCCGACCGCAATAGCGCGCGCGCTGCGGGGCTATGTCGCGATCCGGCGCCGATCATTGACGTCGCGCCGCCGCGCGCGCCCGATGAGCCGCTACCTCCTGCGATCCCGTCGACCGCGCCATCGCTGGCCGTGCCGAATGTTGTCGGTCAAAGCTTCGATGAAGCGCGCAGTCGGCTGGCGCGTTTTACGTTACAACGCTCGTATCGAGCGGCGGCGGAAGCGGGCGGGACGGTTCTCGCACAATCCCCGATGGCGCCCGCAACGCTACCGGCCGGCGCGCCGGTGACGCTGGTGTTATCGGACGGCTCGCTGGTGCGGGTGCCGCGTGTAGCGAACCTGAACATCAACGACGCCCGGCAGCGCCTGCAAAAGGATCTTGACCTAAAAGCGCAGCCGGTGGTCGTGACCAGCGAGTTGCGCGTCGGCACCGTAATTGAGCAACAACCGGTCGAAGGTACGCTAGTCAAGCGCGGCAGCGTCGTTCGGCTGCAGGTATCGGCAGGTCAGGAAGGACCGGAGTTGATCGACGTGCCGAGCGTCGTCGGCATGCCATTCGATAAAGCAAAGTCGCGGCTTAGCCGATTTGCAATTGAGCGCATCGAGCGACCCCGCACTGAACGGTCGAGCGCGCCCGAAGGGCAGGTGATCGAACAGTCGCCGCGCGCCGCATCTCGCGCCGCGGCAGGGTCGGTGATAGTGCTGACAGTGGCAGGCGCACCACGCGGCACGGTGGAGATATTCGAAATGCCGAACGTCGTAGGCCGCGCCTATACGGACGCCGCGCGCTCGCTTGCCGAATTCAAGGTGACTCGCAGCGAAATCGCGAGCGCCGAAGCGCGCGGCCGCATTGTCGCGCAGACGCCCGCGGCCGGTGTGACACTACTGCCTGGTGACGCGGTTGCATTACAAATCTCTGCCGGGCCAAGCGCTGTCTCGACTACGACGGCCGACGCCAATGCGAAGTCTGTCGCGCCTCCGCCCACTTCAACTTCGTCGGCAAAACTCGGGGTCGAGCGCGGCGTTTTCCGCGGCGTGCTCGCCATTAGCGCGGCGATCGTGCTCGGCCTCATTTTTGGTGCGCTGCTAATGCGCCACTGGGTATTCCGGCAACGCGCCGTCGCCGCAGCAGACGACGCGATCACTGCAATGACACCCGTGCCGCCGGTCATCACGAGCGTTGATATTCTCCTGGAGGAAAAACGCGATGACGAGCGCGGTGCTGACGTGCGGATCGAGCCGCTCGCGGTGGAATCGCCTGCCGCAGCATCATCGTTGTCTGAAACCCCACCGTCAGAGCAACCAGAATTTAAGGCCAACGAAGATTCGGAGAACGCGAGTGAACAAGAAAAGCACTCGGGTCCGTCAGGGCCGCACGCCGAATTGCGCACTGGCATGCTGAGCGAGGCCGACAAGACGCTTGAATCGCCGCGCTCGAAGTAGTTGTGCTGACGCACAAGCCTAGGCTTTCGCCGGCCAATTCAAGCGATCGACGACGCTGCTTGCGACCGGCGGGGCACAATCGCGCCATCCGACTACGTAGCTGGACCGTAACTTCAGCGAGGGCGTAATTGTTGGACGAACAGGAAATCAGGCGGTTGTTGCTGGCGACGGCAGCGCGCGACGTCGATGCGTTCGCGCGCCTGTACAAGCGCTGCGCTCCGCTGCTGCTCGGAGTAGCGCAACGGATTACGCGCCGAAGGGAGCTTGCTGAAGAGGTCTTGCACGACAGCTTTACTCGCATTTGGCGCGCCGCCGACTCGTTCGATCCGTTTGGCGCACCGGTGGGATGGATGACGGCCATCGTGCGCAACCGCGCAATCGACGTAATGGAAACGCATGACATGGCGCGCGTGGATTCGTACCACGCAACGCTCGACGACCAACCGGAAGCATCACTTGATCAAATGTTCGACTGGAGCAATGCCGACACTGCCGAAGATGCGCTAGATGCGAACCGCTTGCGGGCGTTCTTGCGGCGCTGCCTTGGCGAGCTTGCCGCGGTCGAGCGGCAGGCGCTGGTGCTGGCGTACGAGCACGGGTTAAGCCACGGCGATCTTGCTTCGCATCTCGGCAAACCGCTTGGCACTGTGAAGACTTGGGTCCGACGTGGCATGCTGAATCTGCGTGCATGCATCGATCAATGCAGTGGCCACGGAGCTGCGCGATGAAGCTTGCGCGCCATCGTCAGCTCGACGCGTTGATCGGCGAATACATTTTGGGCACGCTGCGTGGCGGTGCTCGGCGCAGGCTCGAGCGCGCAGTGCGTGAAGAGCCGGCGGTGGCGTTGCGGTTGCGCACGCTGCAGCAGCAGTTCACGCCAAAATACAGCGAAAGTATCGCTGCGTCACCGACCGCCCGCGGCTGGCAACGGCTCGCGCGCGAACTCAATCTTGCGCAGTACAGCGCGCCCTGGTATTCGCGGGTGTCGTTCCTGCGCGGGTGGGCGTTGGGCGCAACTGCCGCATTTGTACTCGGGCTGATGTTGTTGACACTACGCTCCATCGAGCCAACGTTGACGCCGATTGCGCAGCTTGCGTTAAAGGGCGCACCACCGAGCGTTACAGCTGCGCTGTCGCGCGACGGCAGCACGCTTGAATTGCGCGCGGCGCGGCCGATCGTGGCCGGACCTTTGCAGAGCTACGAGCTGTGGGTCATTCCGCAGGGCGGCGCACCGCTTTCGCTTGCGGTATTGGGTAGCCTCGATGGCGCGCTGCGTGTACCCGAAGGACACCGGGGTCAGTTGCGCAAGGGCGCGGTGCTTGCGATTACGGTGGAGCCCGCAGGCGGCTCGCCGACGGGCGGCCCGACCGGACCGGTGATTCTGTCCGGCGCAATTTCATAAAAGAGAGAGCGCAGCTGCCATGGTGCGAATCTTTCTGATCATCCCCACTGTGATCGTCGCAGTTGCGCTCGT
>DATLOA010000175.1:0-3278 GCA_035536515.1 Burkholderiaceae bacterium
TTCACCGTGATCATCGGCGGCAGCTTCGGCGCCGGCAACTACGGCATGTGCGGCCGCGCGTACGCGCCGCGTTTTTTGTGGATGTGGCCGAACGCAAGGATTAACGTGATGGGCGGCGAGCAGGCTGCCTCAGTGCTGGCGACGGTGAAGCGCGACGGCATCGAAGCGCGCGGTGGCGCCTGGAGCGCCGGCGAAGAAGCCGCGTTCAAAGCGCCGATCCTTGAGCAGTTCGAGCACCAGGGACACCCGTACTACGCGAGTGCGAGGTTATGGGACGACGGCGTCATCGATCCGCTCGACACGCGCATGTGCCTTGCGCTCGGGTTGTCTGCCGCGTTGAATGCGCCGAATCCGGAGACAAAGTTCGGCGTATTCCGGATGTAAACGCCGGATGTGATGGACATCAACGTTCACATATGCGCCGAGCACGAAGACTTGCGGCGGCAAGTAGCTCGCTTCATCGCGAGCGAAGTTGAGCCGCACGCTCTCGAGTGGGACGAGGCAGGCTCGACGCCGCGCGAAGTGTTGCGCAAGATGGGCAAACTCGGGTGGCTGGGCCTGATGTTCTCACCAGACTATGGCGGTGCCGGCGCCGACATGACGACCAACGTCGTGTTCCAGGAGGCGCTGTCGCGCGCAAGCTCCGGTGGATTCGTGATCACCGTGCTCGCGCACACCGATATGGCAAGTCCGCACCTGGTTCATGCGGGCAGCGAAGAACATAAGCAGCGCTGGCTGCCAAAGATCATTGCGGGGGAGCTGATCACCGCGGTAGCCGTGACAGAGCCCGACGCGGGTTCAGATGTCGCTGCGATGCGTACCCACGCGAAGCTTGACGGCGAAGGTTGGGTAATCAACGGCAGCAAAATGTTCATCACCAATGGCGTGCATGCCGATCTGGTGTTCGTTGCAGCGCGCACCGATGCAAAGGCGAAGGGCTCGCGCGGCCTGTCGATGTTCGTGGTCGAGAAGGGCACGCCGGGGTTCGGTGTCGGGCGCGCATTGAAGAAAAGCGGCTGGCTCGCGTCGGACACCGCGGAGCTGGTCTTCGACAACTGCCGCGTCCCTCACGACCATCTGATCGGCGAACAAAACGCCGGCTTCTACGCGATCATGCGCAACTTCCAGACCGAGCGCATCGCACTCGGCTCGATGGCAATCGGGCACTGCCTTACCGCGCTCGACCTTGCCTACCGCTACGTCAAAGAGCGTACGGCATTCGGCACTCCGTTGTGGGAAAAGCAAACAGTTCGGCAGCAGTTGTCAATGCTGGCAGCGAAGACCGAAGCTGCGCGCCAACTGCTGTATCACTGCGCCTGGATGGTCGACCAGCAGCACGATGCAGTGCGCGAAGTGTCGATGCTAAAAGCGTTGACCGGCGAGCTGGTCAACGAAGTTACGTATACATGCCAGCAGTTTCACGGCGGCATGGGCTACATGCGAGAGAGCGCGATCGAGCGCCTGGTGCGTGATGCGCGTGTGCTGGCGATCGGTGGCGGCGCGACCGAAGTCATGCTTGAGGAGGTGGCGAAGCGATGGCAGCCGGTTTGAGTTCAGTCCGCGCTTTCATTGCATTCGCGTTCGCAGCGTGTGGCGCGGCGCATTCGTTCCAACCGCTGACGGTGGCGGGCGAGCCGACGCTGCAATTGCACTGGCAACCTGCAAAGGAACCCGGACCGCGGCCTGCGATCATTGCTCTGCACGGTTGCTCGGGCTTGTACAACAATCGTGGCCGCTTTGATGATCGATATACCTTCTATGCGCAGCGCTGGAACGCAGCCGGCTGGCACGTGGTCGCGCCCGACAGCCTCAGCTCGCGCGGACAAGGCAGCCTCTGCGCCCAGACTGCGGCTGAGCGCACGATCAAAGTCGCTCACCGCCGCGACGATGTGCTGCGCGCCGCTGCATGGCTGATGGCACGCGACGACGTCGACCCGCAGCGCATCGCCGTGGTCGGGTGGTCGCACGGCGCTTCGACGGCACTCGAAGTCGTCGACCGATCACTGTGGCGTCAGCCGCCGGCAGCGATCGTTACGTACTACCCCGGCTGTGGCGGATGGAAGCGCCGCGCGTTGGTTGAACCGGCAGCGCCGGTATTGATGCTGCTCGGCGAAGCTGACGACTGGACGCCCGCCGCACCGTGCAAGGAGCTGGCCGAGCGCTTTCAATCGCGCCAACCGGACACCGTTGCCGTCCATGTCTTCGCAGATGGCCATCACGGCTTCGACAGCCGGGCACCGGTGCGCTTCCGACCCGACATACCAGCCGGCCGCGATAAACGCGGCGTGCACGTCGGCGGAAACCCCGCCGCGCGCGAGGCATCGCTCGCCGCACTCGATCAATTCCTCGCCTTACATCTGCAAGCGAAATGAAATTCGAAACTTTGGAAATCAGTGTCAACCATCGCGTCGCGGTTATCTGGCTCGCGCGCGAAAGAGTACGCAACGCGTTCAACGAAGTCTCGATCGCCGACCTGACTGCGGCGTTCAAACAGTTCGGCAGCGATGACGAGGTGCGCGCGATCGTACTCGCCGCTCAGGGACCCGCGTTTTGCGCGGGCGCCGATCTGGACTGGATGCGGCGCATGTCCAAGTACTCTCCTGAAGAGAATCGCACCGACGCGATGAAGCTGGCGACGATGCTACGCACGATTTACGAATGTCCGAAGCCGGTGATCGCGCGCGTGCACGGCGATGCGTACGCGGGCGGGGTCGGGCTGGTCGCGGCGTGCGATATTGCCGTAGCGTCAATGGACACGAATTTTTGCCTGTCGGAAACCAAGCTCGGGTTGATCCCGGCCACCATCGGACCCTACGTGCTGCGCGCGATGCACGCGAACATCGCGCGCCGCTACTTTCTAACCGCCGAGAAGTTCACGGCGGCAGAGGCGTTTCGCATCGGGCTCGTGCACGAGATTACGGTGCCCGAGGAGCTCGACGGCAAGGTCAATGAAATTCTGGGTGCACTGATGCTGACCAGCCAGAACGCTGTAGCCGAAGCGAAGCGATTGGTGCGAGACCTGACGTCAAAGCCGATCGACGATGGAATTGTTGCCGAAACTGCTCAGCGGATAGCCGATATTCGCACCACCGACGACGGCCGCGAAGGCGTGCGATCGTTTCTCGAAAAGCGTAAGCCACAATGGGTGGTCGACTACGAAGCGATGGCTGAGAGCGAACCCGAGTAGGCATGCCCACCTTCGATATCCCGCAATTGATCGCACTCGCTGCGGTACTCGGCTTTGCCAGCGGCATCCGCCTGTACGCGGTGCTGCTGAT
>DATLOA010000176.1:0-2171 GCA_035536515.1 Burkholderiaceae bacterium
CGCTAAGCGATGAGCGCGAGCGCATCGATGAGGCGCCGCCGGTGCACATCGAGCGCACTCCCGCGCACGTCAAGCCATCGGAGCGCAAGCAGAAGGAAAAGCAGGTGCCGCTGTTTGCGGAGATGGCTGACGCGCGCCTGCCGCCGCTGGATCTGCTTGACGAACCGCCGCCGAATCTGGAAGCGATCTCGACCGAAACACTTGAATTCACATCGCGCCTGATCGAGAAGAAGCTGCGCGACTTCAACGTCGACGCTGCCGTCGTTGCCGCGTACCCGGGGCCGGTGATTACCCGCTACGAAATCGAGCCCGCGGTCGGCGTCAAGGGCAGCCAGATCGTCAATCTTGCAAAAGATCTGGCGCGTGCGTTGTCGCTGGTATCGATTCGCGTCGTCGAAACGATTCCCGGCAAGAACCTGATGGGGCTCGAGCTGCCGAACCCGCGGCGGCAAGTCGTGAAGCTTTCCGAGATTCTCGGCTCGGTGATCTACAACGAAAGCCATTCGCTGCTGACGTTGGGCCTCGGCAAAGACATCTCGGGCAAGCCGGTCGTGGTCGATTTGGCGCGCATGCCGCACTTGCTGGTGGCGGGCACAACCGGCTCCGGCAAATCGGTCGGCATCAACGCGATGATCCTGTCGATTCTGTACAAGGCGGATCCGTCGCAGGTGCGGATGATTTTGATCGACCCGAAGATGCTTGAGCTCTCGGTCTACGAAGGGATTCCGCATCTGCTTGCGCCCGTGGTGACCGACATGCGCGAGGCGGGCAACGCTTTGCAATGGTGCGTGACCGAGATGGACAAGCGCTACCGGCTGTTGAGCAAGCTCGGCGTGCGCAGCCTGACGAGCTACAACCAGAAAATTGCCGATGCGCGCGCCAAGGGCGAGTTCATCGCGAATCCGTTTTCGCTGACGCCGGAGGAGCCCGAGCCGCTCGACACGCTGCCGATGATCGTCGTCGTGATCGACGAGTTGGCCGACCTGATGATGGTGTCGAGCAAGAAGGTCGAAGAGCTGATCGCGCGCATCGCGCAGAAAGCGCGCGCGTCAGGCATGCATTTGATACTTGCGACGCAGCGGCCGTCGGTTGACGTGATCACCGGGCTGATCAAGGCCAACATTCCGGCGCGGATTTCGTATCAGGTTTCAAGCCGCGTCGATTCGCGCACGATCCTCGACCAGATGGGTTCGGAATCGTTGCTCGGGCAGGGCGACATGCTGTATCTGGCTCCCGGCACCGGCCTGCCGACGCGAGTGCACGGCGCGTTCGTTGCGGACGCCGAAGTGCATCGCGTGGTCGACGTGCTGAAGGAGCGTGGGGCGCCGCAGTATGTCGAGGGTTTACTCGAAGCGCCGGACGCAAACGCCGAGAACGGCGAGGCGGGCGGGAATGGTGTCTACGCAAACGAGGCCGACCCGTTATACGACCAAGCAGTCGAGATTGTGTTGAAGAACCGGCGCGCGTCGATCTCGCTGGTTCAGCGACATCTGCGTATCGGCTACAACCGGGCGGCGCGGCTGCTGGAAGATATGGAGCGCGCCGGCATGGTGTCGGCTATGCAGAGCAACGGCAACCGCGAGATTCTGGTGCCGGCGCGTGACGCGGGGTGATGTCTACGCGCGCTGCGCTTCGACATCACGGGAGACAGGTGAAGATGCGTATGGTGGATTTTTTGCATGCTGCGTTGCTGGCGGCCGGCCTCTTGTCAGTGAATGCGCACGCGGCGGCGCTTGATCAGCTGCGCAGCTTTTTGACGCAGACCAACAGTGCGCGCGGAGATTTCGTTCAGCGTGTGTCGCCACGTCCCGGTGCAAAGGCGCAGCCGGGCACCAGTGGTCAATTCGTTTTTCAGCGTCCAGGCAAGTTTCGCTGGACGTATGAGAAACCGTACGAGCAATTGATCCTTGCCGATGGGCAGCGGCTGGTGTTGTTTGACAAGGACCTGAACCAGGTGACGATCAAGAAGCTGCAGGCATCGCTGCCTTCAAGCCCGGCGTCGATCCTGTTCGGTTCCAACGAATTCGAAAAGGAATTTGAAGTCAGCGACGCCGGTGCGCGCGACGGTCTCGAGTGGATCGTCGCTAAGCCGCGCGCAAAAGACACCACATTCGAGCGCATCGAGATCGGTTTTCGCGACGGCTTGCCGCAGGCGATGCTCCTTGCCGACG
>DATLOA010000177.1:0-5749 GCA_035536515.1 Burkholderiaceae bacterium
ATGAAGGCGATCTTCGCGGCCTCGCGTTCGACATTGGTCACGCCGGTGTCGAGCGGATCGACATTGGCCGGAAACGACAACACAACGGCGCGCGTGCCTGCGATTGTTTGCTCTTCCCACTCGCCTTCGTCCAGCGCTTTAACGCCGTCGCGATCGCAAAACAGCGTGCCGGTCTTGGCCGCAAATAGCTCGACCGATCCTTTTTTAGCTGCGGCGGGTTTGAATAACATTGCGTACGGCTTCGCGCCCTTGCGATCCTCGTAGGCAAGGCAGTACGGAATCTGCTTGGAAAAATTGCCGACGAACTGGCCGGTGTTGGCGGCGCCGGTAAACGACTCGCGCGCCGGCAGCATCAGCACGTCGTCGATGAAGCGCGCGACGACGAGATACGCGACCGATCCGGCCGGGAAGACGGCGCTCCCCACTTTGGCCGCTTCCTGTTTTAGGTAATTGTCAGGAGTGCGCAGGAACGGTTGCATGTGCTGCGCGGACACGTCGAACGCCTCCAGCGTGACCGCAACGCGCAGTGGATTCTGGCCCGAGAAGATCATGTAAATCGTGCCGTCAGGCGCGGGAACCGCAAAGTTGGGCCGGCCGACGGGACGACGCTCGCCGTTCAAAACGAAATTACCGGCGTCGATGTTGCTGTGGACGGCGCCGGTTTTCGCGTCGTTGGTCGTTTCTGTTAGCGCATAGCGGTTTTCAGCGCCGGGTTTGTCGGCGGCGCGCAGATTTGCAACGCGCGGACCATTGATCAGGAAGATACCGTCGCCACGCAATGCATCGAGGCCGGGGTTCGGCAGCGGTTTGGCGCCGCGTACTGGGCGCGGCTGTTTTAATGGGCCATACGTTTGAAGCTCTGTCGCCAATTCGGTGGCGCCGGCGCCGGCGCAGAGCGACAGCGCGGCGACCGCCAGCGCGGCTTTAAAGGTGATCTGCATTAGGTATCTCCCGCTACGTCGAACAATACGTATCCAAGCGCGATCGTACTCAACGCGCGAAAACACGATGATCCGAAAAACGGCGGGAATTCTCCCGCGAAGGTGGGACTCAAGTCGTAAGCTCGCTAGACGACCTTGCCCGGATTCATGATGTTCAATGGATCGAGTGCGCGCTTGATCTCGCGCATCAAGTTAATCTCGACGGCAGATTTATAGCGTGCATTTTCATCGCGCTTGAGCTGCCCGATACCGTGCTCTGCGGAGATCGAGCCTGAAAATCGCGTCACCTGATCATGCACGCATTGGTAGATCGCCGGCTGCTGAGCGAAGAATAGATCTTCGGCCATGCCGGCCGGCGGCATGACGTTGTAGTGCAGATTGCCGTCGCCCAAATGGCCGAAGGTCACCATCCGAACACCAGGAAAGCGCTGGGCGAGCAGGGCGTCGGTTTCATCGATGAAGCGAGCAATCGAGGAGATTGGCACGGATATGTCGTGCTTGATGTTCTTGCCCTCGCGCACCTGCGCTTCGGTGATCGACTCGCGCAACTTCCATAGCGAGCGGCTCTGCATCGTCGACTGCGCGATGGCGGCATCACTGATCACCTGCTGGTCCAGTGCCCGCTCTGCCAGTGCCTGCAGCAGCGCCGCCGCGTGTTGCTCATCTTCGTGGTCGCTCAGCTGCAGCAACACATACTGCGGATGAGCGCTTTCGAACGGCGAGCGCTGATCGGGAAAGTGGCGCGTCACGAGCTGCATGCACGTGTCGGAGAAAAATTCAAATGCGGTCAGCGTCGGGCCGGTCACCGTTTGCGCCAGCGCCAGCAGTGCAAGCGCGGCCGCGACCGCCTCTAGTGCGAACACCGCAGTGACCTGTGCACGCGGCAATGGAAATGTCTTGAGGCAGGCCGCCGTGATCACGCCGAGTGTGCCTTCAGCGCCGATGAACAGATCGCGCAGGTCGTAGCCGGTATTGTCTTTGCGCAGACCGCGCAGGCCATTCCATATTTCGCCCGAAGGCAGCACGACTTCGAGCCCGAGGGCAAGCTCGCGCGCGTTGCCGTAGCGCAGTACCTGTGTTCCGCCGGCATTGGTGCTTAAGTTGCCGCCGATCGTCGCGGTGCCTTCGGCGGCGAGCGAGAGCGGAAACAACCGGCGCGCGTTGTTGGCCGCCTGCTGAACGTCATGCAGCACGCATCCGGCTTCGACGGTGATCGTACCGTTAACGGCGTCGATATCGCGCACGCGGTTCATGCGCTTTAGCGACAGCACGATAGCGTCGCCGGATTCGGACGGTGTCGCACCGCCGACGAGCCCGGTGTTGCCGCCCTGCGGCACGATCGGCACGCGCTGCTCGGCGCACGCGGAGATGAGCGCAGCCACCTGTTTAACATCAGCTGGCAGCACGACCGCCTGCGCGCGTCCGACAAAGCGTTGCCGCCAATCGGTCAGATAAGGCGCAGTATCTTCGTGCGCGGTCAGCACGTGCGACGCACCGGCAACGTCACGGAGCCTCTGCAGCAGCATCAGCGTGCCAATCGCAGCGCCACGGTGGCGAGGCGTTTGCCGAGCGCTACGGCGAGGCGACGCTCTGCGTCAGTTAAACGCGATGGCGCGCCATGCGGTGCTACATGGCTCGCACCGTACGGCGATCCACCGCTGACGGTCGTCATCAGATCCGCCTCGGTGTATGGAATGCCAAGCACCAACATTCCTTGGTGCAGCAGGGGCAACATCATCGACAGCAGCGTCGACTCCTGTCCGCCGTGCATGGAGGTGGTCGAAGTGAACACTGCAGCGGGTTTGCCCGCGAGCGCGCCCGAGAGCCACTCGCCCGAGGTGGAATCGATAAAGTGCTTCAACGGTGCTGCCATGTTGCCGAAGCGTGTCGGCGAACCGAGCGCAAGACCGCCGCATTCGTGCAGGTCGCGCAGCTCGGCATACGGCGCGCCGTCCAAAGGAACGACGGCGGAAGCGGTTTGTGGCGTTGGATGAACCATGGGCGCTACGGGCGCTACAGTACGCAGCCGCGCGTGCGCATCATCGACTTGATCGATACCCTGCGCAATCGCTTCGGCCAGCAGGCGTGTAGCGCCGGTGCGCGAGTAATACAGAACGAGGATGTCCACGCGGTTGAGATAGCGATCAGATCGCTCGCTATTATCGCCGCACGATGCGCCTGGACCTCACTCATTGGTTGGACCGTTACCCGTGGCTTAAAAGAGCACACGACGTTGCGATTTTTGCGCAGCGACGTGCGCGCGACGTCAAAATGGCGCAGGTCGCAGGCAGCCTGACGTTCACAACGACGCTTACGATCGTGCCATTGTTCGCGGTCGCGCTTGCGCTGTTCACCGCTTTTCCGTTGTTCGTCGAGTTCCGCGGCGCTGTCGAGAACGCAGTGCTTAAAGCCCTTCCCGGACAGATCTCGGACACCGTGCTCGGGTATATCAATGAGTTCGCACTGAAAGCGACGCGACTGACAGCGGTTGGGTTGATCTTCCTTACGGTCACTGCGATCGCGATGATGGTCACATTCGATCGCGTGATGAATGACATCTGGCGGGTGAAGAACCAGCGGCCGCTTACGCAGAGAGTGCTTATCTATTGGGCGATCCTGACGCTGGGGCCGGTGCTAATTGGCGCCAGCCTGAGCGCGAACAAATACGTTTGGTCATGGTCCGGAGATGCGCTCGAGCAATTGCCTAAAATGATTCGTGCGGCGCTGGACTATGTTCCCGTAATTCTCAGCGGCTTTGCCTACGCAGCGCTGTTCGTATTTGTGCCCAATCGAACGGTGGCGTGGCGCGATGCGTTGATCGGCGGCTTCATCGCCGCCATCTTGGCGGAAATTTTCAGACACTCGTTCGGCGAGTTTGTTTCGCGCGGAACTACGGGTTCCATTTATGGAGCATTTGCGGTGTTGCCGTTGTTTCTGATCTGGATTTACCTGTCGTGGTACGTGGTGCTATTCGGCGCCGCAATCACCGCCACACTGCCACGGCTGCGCGCGACTCGTTTTACCGACGAACTGCTCGCTGGCAATCAATTCATCACGTCGGTAGCTTTGTTGAAGGCGCTGTTACAGGCGAAGCAGGGCAAGACGCCGGCCGTGCGGCCAGCGGAACTTGCGCGGCAGATCCGCATGTCGGTCGATGAATCCGAGCAGCTGCTCGAAGCGCTTGAGAAACTGGGATACGTCAGGCGGTTAGCCGTGCAGCACGCTGGCCGGCGCCGCGAACATGATTGGATGCTCATCTGCGACGAGAATGCAATGACGCTAAAGCCATTGTTTGAGCATTTCGCGGTCGACCCGGCCAACAGCCTGATCGCTACCGACGCACTTGGACTGCGCACACTGCGAACCCGCTGGTTTCAATCGGACTGGCTGCAAGCGCCGCTTGCGGATGAGCTGGCGAATGCGAAAAACTAAAGGCGAATCTTGCCGGTCCAAACGTCCGCGTACATCACCCAGTCACCGATGAAGCTGTAAAGCGGCTGCTTGAATGACGCCGGCCTGTTTTTCTCGAAAACAAAGTGGCCGATCCACGCAAAGCCGTAACCGCAGATGAGTCCTGCGAGGAGCCACCACGGATTTCTGGTGGTGATTGCGATAACGACAAAAATTAGCGCAAGCGATGAACCTGCGAAGTGCATGCGCCGGCATTTGCGATTGCGATGCTCGGATAAGTAAAACGGATAGAACTCGCGAAAGGTAGCGAAGTGTTGGCCGGCTCCCGGAATGTCGCTCATCAGTGGCAATCTAGCGCTTCTATACGCGACGCTCAAGATGGCGCTACCGTCAACACCAGCGCAGCCGCGCCGAGCACCAGCACGCCTGCAACTCGATCTGTAATCCTGGCATAGCGTGGATCGGTTGCGACATGAGCGGCGCGCGACGCTAGGTAGCCGTAGCCGCCGAGAATCAGCAATTCCGGCACGATCGATCCAACAGCGAGCCACAGCATCTGCGCACCGACCGGTAGCGTCGGGTCGACGAACTGCGGCAGGATTGCGACGAAGAAGAGCAGCGTCTTTGGGTTGGCGAGCTGCAACGTCAGACCGGAAAGATAGATCGCACGTGCGGTACGGTCGCTCGTCGATGCATTGGAGGCAGTAATTGCCGACGCACGCCCGAAAATTGCGGATACGCCGAGGTAGACGAGGTATAGAGCGCCCAGCCATTTGACGGTGACGAAGAATGGCTTCGACGCCACCAACACTGCGCCGAGCGCGGTGGCGGACGCCGCAAAGTAAATTGCGTTGGCCGTCAGTACGCCGAACGTGGCAAACAGCGAGCGGCGCGCACCGTGAATCAGACCATGTGCGATCACCAGCATGACGGCTGGGCCCGGTGATAGCGACAGCGCCGCCTCGGTCAGCAGGTAAAGCCAGTAGGTCTCCCAATTGACCGCGCTGAACACGTCAGGCTGATGCGCGCTCGTGCCCAAACACGCGTCCAGCGAAGCGCTGGACGGCGTCGCGCACGGCGTCGGGATTTTCCGCCATCAATGAATGGCCGCTGCCGGAAAGTGTGACAACCGAACTGTCCTTGCACGCATCGATTAGCGGCCTGGCCGAGCGCGCTGGCGTCATCGAATCGGACGCTCCTAGTATGAACAGCACCGGACACATGAGATCGGCTGCCGCCTGCACACCGTTTCTATAGGAATTGCAAGCCGCGAAGTCAGCGTGCAAGACGTCGCTGCCATTGCGCTGTGCGATCCGTTGCATCAGCCGAAGATTGGTCCACACATTTGAGAAGCCTGGGCCCGGGCTCGACGGCTTGCGATCGAACGCGCCGATCGA
>DATLOA010000178.1:0-2268 GCA_035536515.1 Burkholderiaceae bacterium
TACTTTCTCTTGCGCCGCTGCACGATCATCGAATCGGTGCGCTTGTTCTTGCGTGTGCGATAGCCCTTGGTCAATGTGCCCCACGGGCTGACGGGATCGCGCTTGGTGCCCGTGCGGCCTTCGCCGCCGCCGTGGGGATGATCGACCGGATTCATTGCGACACCGCGCACCGTCGGGCGCACCCCTCGCCAGCGCATCGCGCCAGCCTTGCCAATCTGCCGCAGACTGTTTTCCTCATTGCCGACTTCGCCGATGGTGGCGCGGCAATCGATCAATACGCGGCGAATTTCGCCCGAGCGCAAACGAAGTTGAGCGTAACTTCCCTCGCGCGCCAGCAGTTGCACCGAGGTTCCGGCCGCGCGCGCCATCTGCGCACCTTTGCCAGGCAGCATCTCTACGCAATGAATCGTCGTGCCGACCGGGATATTGCGCAGCGGCAGCGTATTGCCAGCGCGAATCGGCGCTTCGTTGCCGCTCATCAACTGCACGCCGACCGCCACGCCCTTCGGCGCGATGATGTAGCGACGCTCGCCATCGGCGTACACCAGCAAAGCGATATGCGCGGAGCGGTTGGGGTCATATTCGAGCCGCTCGACCTTGGCACCGATTCCCTCTTTGTCTCGCTTGAAGTCGATCAAGCGATAGGTCTGCTTGTGGCCGCCGCCTTTGTGCCGGATCGTGATGCGGCCCGAGTTGTTGCGGCCAGAGCCGCGGATCTTCGGCTCGGTCAGCGACGCTAGCGGCTTGCCCTTGTGCAGGTGCGCGCTGACGACCTTGACGACTCCGCGTCGTCCGGCTGATGTTGGCTTGACTTTTACGAGTGCCATCTACGTGACTTTCACTTACCTATTTCCTGCGCAAAATCGATCTCCTGCCCCGGCTTCAGCCGGACATAAGCCTTGCGCACATTGCCGCGCTTGCCCTCGAATCGGCCGAAGCGCTTCTGCTTTCCTTTTTGATTCAGGATCGACACGCGATCAACCTGCACCTTGAACAGCAATTCGATCGCGGCTTTAACTTCAGTCTTGGTCGCATCATGTTTGACGCGAAACGACACCTGGTCGTGCTTCTCCCCGATCATCGTGCTCTTTTCTGACACGACCGGTCCCAGCAGTACGGCATACAGCCGATCGTTCCTTCCGTTCGGCGCGGCAGTAGTTTGCTTGGTTGCGTTCATCCCCACATCTCCTCAAGCTTGGAGATGGCCGGCTTCGTCACGATCACTTTCTTGTAGTGGATCAGCGACAGCGGATCCGCATAACGCGGCTCGACGATCAAGACGTGTTTGAGATTGCGCGAAGCGAGGTACAAATTTTCATCGACGTCGTCGGTGATGATCAGCACTGACTGCAGCCCCATCGCCTTCAGTCGGTCGGCAAGCTGTTTGGTTTTAGGTGAATCCACCGCAAGGGAATCAACAACGGCAATGCGATCGTCGCGCGCCAACTGCGACAGAATCGACGCCATCCCGGCGCGATACATTTTCTTGTTGACCTTGTGCGAAAAATTCTCATCAGGCGAGTTCGGAAACGTACGGCCGCCGCCGCGCCAGATCGGGCTGGAGGTCATGCCTGCTCGCGCGCGGCCGGTTCCCTTTTGGCGCCACGGCTTGCGCGTCGAGTGCTTGACCGTTGTGCGGTCCTTTTGCGCCCGCGTGCCTTGGCGCGCATTGGCTTGGTATGCAACAACAATCTGATGCACCAAAGCTTCGTTGTACTCGCGTCCAAAAACGGTTTCGGGCGCGGACGTTGTTCCAGCGTCCTGGCCTTCGGCGTTGAGCATTTTCAGTTCCATATGCTCTCCTATTTGCCTGCGGCTTTCGCGGGCTGCACCGGCTTGGCTTTCGCTGCGGGTCGTACAACGACGCTGCCACCCGCGGCGCCGGGGACGGCACCGCGAATCAATAACAACTGGCGCTCGGTGTCGATGCGCGCGACCACCAAATTTTGCGTCGTGCGCTGCTTGTCGCCGAGATGGCCCGCCATGCGCTTGCCGGGCATCACGCGGCCCGGGTCCTGTCGCATGCCGATTGAGCCCGGCGCATTGGTGGATACTGAGTTGCCATGCGTCTCGCGGTTCGACGAAAAGTGATGGCGTTTAATGGCTCCGGCGAACCCTTTGCCGATCGTCACGCCGGTCACATCAACTTTTTGTCCGACCGAAAAAATATCGATACCGACGGTTGCGCCGGCTTGAAACTCGCCTGCACGTTTCGCATCGATCCGGAATTCGCCAAGCGATGAACCGGCTTCGATGCCTGCCTTCGCG
>DATLOA010000179.1:0-13348 GCA_035536515.1 Burkholderiaceae bacterium
CGCCTCGGTGAGGCGGTGCACGAGATGGAAACACGCATCGAGGCTGCCATGCAACTCGCTGACGTGCCGCCAATCATCATCGACGATCTGCATTCGCAGTATGACCACGCGATGGTGCTGTACGACGAGCTGCAAAATCCGACCGCCGCCAGTGTGGCGAGTGCGCCTGCAGCTGACACACGGCCGCCGAGCAAGGATGAGCCGCACCGCGCGCCGGTGATCGATATTGCCGCGGCGCGCGCCGACAGCAGGGCTGAGGCTCGGGGCGAGCCGAGGCCGGCGGTGGTTGTGCCGCTTTCTGCGATTGGCGGCGAAGTCAGCGCGACGATGACAGCGGCGGCGCCAGGAGCGCAGCAGGCGGCAACGTTTATCCGCGTTCGGTCGGACGTGCTCGACAAGCTTGTCGATCAGGCGGGCGAGGTTTCGATTGCGCGCTCTAAGCTCGAGAACGAAGTTGGAACCATCAAAGGATCGCTCACCGACCTGACCGAAAACATTTCTCGGCTGCGCGCGCAGTTGCGCGAGGTCGAGATACAGGCCGATGCGCAGATCCAGGCGCGCGGCGACAAGCTGTCGCGCGAGTCAGCCGATTTCGATCCACTCGAGTTCGATCGCTACACGCGCCTGCAGGAGCTGACGCGCATGCTGGCGGAGTCGGTGGAAGACGTGGCGATGGTCCAGCGCAACATGCTGAAAGGTTTGCAAAGCGCCGACACTGATCTGACCTCGCAGTCGCGTTTGACGCGCGACTTGCAGCAGCAGCTGATGCGAGTGCGGCTGGTGCCGTTTTCGAACGTGTCGGAGCGCCTATATCGCGTTGCGCGGCAGGTCGCAAAAGAGCTCGACAAGCGCGTCAACCTCGATATCCGCGGCGCGGCCACCGAGCTCGATCGTGGCGTGCTCGAGAAAATGGCGGGCCCATTTGAGCACTTGATTCGTAATGCGATTGTGCACGGACTGGAGGCGCCGGCCGAGCGGCGCGCCGCCGGCAAGGCTGAAACCGGTGAGCTGCTGCTCGACGTGCGGCAGGAAGGCAACGAAGTCATTGTCGTTATCAGCGATGACGGCGGAGGCTTGCATCTCGATCGTATCCAGGCGCGCGCAGTCGAGCGCGAATTGATCACCGCTGACCAGGTGTTGAGCGATCGCGAATTAATGGAGTTGATTTTCCAGCCGGGCTTCACGACGGCCAGCGAAGTGACCGAATTGGCGGGTCGCGGCGTAGGGATGGACGTGGTGCGCGCCGAGCTGGCTTCGTTCGGCGGCCGCATATCGATCTCGAGTGAGAGCGGGCGCGGTACGCGCTTCACCTTGTACCTGCCGATGACGTTAGCGATAGCGCAAGTCGTGCTGGTCGGCATCGGGGGGCGGCGCTATGCGATTCCGGCCGGCATGGTCGAGCAGGTGCGCCGCTATCGCCCGTCCGTGTTGCTGGCAGCGCTGACGGACGGAATTATCGAAATTCCGCCAGTGGGCAGCATCGTGCTGCGGCCTTTAACTCAATTGCTCGGCGAAGAAACGACGCCGCATCTGGCGCGGCAAACGCCGGTGGTGCTGCTGCGCTCGGGCGACGACCGGCTCGCAATTGCGGTCGATGAGGTGTCGAGCAATCAGGAAGTCGTGGTGAAAAGCGTCGGCGTTCAGGTAGCGCGGTTGGCCGGCATCCTGGGCGCGACGATTCTGGGTAATGGCGAGATCGTATTGATCATCAACCCGGTGCAATTGATCACGCGCGCTCCGGAGCCGCCTGCGGTGTTCGACGTTGCTCCTGATGCACGCGACGAAGCAAAGGCGGCACAAAAACGCATCGATCACGTGATGGAGCTGTCGACGTCGGCCGTGCCGACAATAATGGTGGTCGACGATTCACTGACGGTGCGCCGCGTAACGCAGCGCTTGTTGGAGCGGCAGGGCTATACGGTTTTGCTGGCGAAAGACGGCGTCGATGCGTTGCGGCAGTTACAAGACACGAAGCCCGACATCATGCTTGTCGATATCGAAATGCCTCGCATGGATGGTTACGATCTGACGCGCAACGTGCGCGGCAACGCGCAAACGGCAGCGATCCCGATCATCATGATCACGTCGCGCACGGCGGAAAAGCATCGGAGCATGGCGATCGAGCTGGGGGTCAATGAATATCTCGGTAAGCCCTATCAGGAAGACGAGCTGCTGAAGTTTATTAAGCAGTATTTGGCGGAGCGCGTTACGTCGTAACGCCGGTTCGTAGCGCGCAGTGTGCGTACCGCAGCCACTGCGTGATATCGCCTTACGAGGTGTGTTCCGTTCCCGAACGCGTGCGAATGGCACGACTGGGCCGGCTGCACATCGCGGCGAAACTACATCAAGCGTTGGTTGTATTGAATCTCGCCGCGCGAAATGCGATGCAGTTTACAATCCGGCCTCATGCCGAGCGAACCGAAGGTCCATAGCCCAATGGACCTGAAGCACCAGTTCCTGATCGCCATGCCCGCGATGGCGGATACTAATTTCGAACGCTCGGTTGTATACGTCTGTGATCACAGTGATCGCGGTGCGCTCGGCCTGGTAATTAACCGGCCGACGGATTTGACGCTCGGCAAGCTCTTCGATCGTGTTGACCTCAAGCTTGAGATCGCACCGCGCAAGGACGATCCTGTGTATTTCGGTGGACCGGTGCAGACCGAGCGCGGCTTCGTGTTGCATGGCTCCAGTTCCAATTTCAGCTCCACGCTGGCGATTTCGGACGAGATCTCGCTGACAACGTCGAAGGACGTGCTGGAAGCAATCGCCGAGGGCAGCGGTCCCGACAAAGTACTTGTGACGCTTGGATATTCGGGGTGGGGCGCCGGCCAGCTTGAAAGCGAGATCGCGCAGAACGCGTGGCTGACAGTCAACGCTGCCCCGCAGATTATTTTCGATATGCCGGCCGGCGATAAGTACGACGCTGCGCTCAGGTTGCTCGGCGTCAACAGCTCGCAACTGACGGGGCACGCGGGCCATGCGTGACCTTCCGGGTCATGCAACGTCCTGCCCTCTTAACCGCCTCTTTTACGCTTTCTCGGCCAGCCCGATGATCGACGGCGTGGTGCTGGGGTTCGACTTCGGCACACGCCGCATCGGCGTAGCGATCGGCAACCGCTTGACTCGCCATGCGCGACCTTTGACGACGATAGATGCGCGCCACGACGATCGATGGCAGGCACTGGGCGCATTGATCGATGAATGGAAGCCGGCAGAATTGGCAGTTGGAATTCCGCGTTACCCGGACGCCGCGCCGCACGCGATGACAGTGCGGTGTGAGCGCTTCGCGCGCCAGCTCGAAGGCCGTTATCGCCTGCCGGTCGCACGCGTCGATGAGCGCTACAGCTCCGCGGTGGTAAAGCACGAATCAGATGTCGATGCAGCGGCGGCCGCAGTCATTCTTCAGCAGTGGCTCGACGAGGCCGCGCGCAATGCTTGAGCTGGACGCCGAGGCGATTTACCAGCAGCTCGCCCGCCGCGCGCGCGAGCATTACGTTGACAAGCCGCTGAACCTGGTGGGCGTTCACACGGGCGGTGTCTGGCTCGCCGAGAGGCTGAAGCGAGAACTCAATGTTGAATCGCCGGTCGGCATTTTGGATGTTTCGTTCTATCGCGATGACTTCGATCAATCGGGATTGAAGCCTGCGGTGCGGCCATCTCAGATTGCGTTCGACGTGGCGGGGAGCTGCATCCTGCTGGTCGATGACGTGCTGAATAGCGGGCGCACAGTGCGCGCCGCGATGAACGAGATTTTTGATTACGGGCGGCCCGCTTGGATCGACCTCGCGGTGCTGATCGATCGCGGCGGCCGCCAGCTACCGGTTGCGGCCAGCATCGTCGGTGCGACGATCGAGCTGCCGGCGTCGGTTAGCGTGGTGTTGACGCGCGATGACGACGACCGATTGCACCTGACGATGGAAACGCGCGGTGACGAGTAACCGGGGCCGAAACCCGCAGCTGAACAGCGATGGTGAGCTGCACCATCTGCTCGCTATAGAAGGATTGCCGCGCGCTGCGATCGAGCGCATTTTGAGCACGGCAGACAGCTTCATCAATATCGCCGAGCGCGAGGTAAAAAGCGTGCCGCTGTTGCGCGGTAGGAGCGTTTTTAATCTCTTCTTCGAAAACAGCACGCGCACTCGCACCACGTTCGAGATTGCGGCACGGCGACTGTCTGCCGACGTGTTTAACCTTGACATCGTCCGTTCGAGTGCGGCCAAAGGCGAGTCGCTGCTCGACACGATCAACAACCTGACGGCTATGCAGGCCGACATGTTTGTCGTGCGCCACGCTACCAGCGGTGCGCCGTATCTGATCGCGCGTCATACCAGCTCGCATGCGCCATACATTCACGTGATCAACGCCGGCGACGGGCGACATGCGCACCCGACGCAGGGTCTGCTCGATGCGTACACGA
The DNA here is from genome assembly GCA_035536515.1 of Burkholderiaceae bacterium. Taxonomy (GTDB): domain Bacteria; phylum Pseudomonadota; class Gammaproteobacteria; order Burkholderiales; family Burkholderiaceae_F; genus JACCZX01. The sequence continues at coordinate 4,421 of DATLOA010000179.1, forward strand.
TTCGCCATTACAAGAAAGACTTCAACAATCTGATCGTTGCGGTGGTCGGGGACATTCTGCATTCGAGAGTCGCCCGCTCCGACATCCATGCGCTGACCACCCTCGGCGTGCCAGAGGTGCGCGCGGTTGGACCGCTGACGCTATTGCCTGCAGGGCTCGAACAGATGGGTGTGCGCGTGTGCACCAAGTTCGAGGAGGGTATTCGCGATGCCGACGTGATCATCATGTTGCGGCTGCAGAGCGAGCGCATGCGCGGCGCGCTGTTGCCGTCGGCGGCGGAGTATTTCGCCAATTACGGATTGACCGCGAAGAAACTCGCGCTCGCAAAACCTGATGCAATCGTGATGCACCCAGGCCCGATGAATCGCGGCGTCGAGATCGATTCGCACGTCGCCGATGGTGCGGCCAGCGTGATCCTGCCGCAGGTGACGTTCGGCATTGCAATCCGCATGGCGGTACTGTCCATTGTCTCGTCGTCGGCCAGGATGCAATGAACGTAGCGATCGTCAATGGGCGTGTGATCGATCCGGCGAATGGAATGGATAAAGTGGCCGACGTTTACGTCGCCGATGGGCAAATTGCAGCGATCGGCCGTGCGCCCGAGCGCTTCAAGATTGATCGCACGCTTGACGCGAAAGGCTTGATCGTTGCGCCCGGTTTGGTCGATCTATGCGCGCGCCTAGGCGAGCCGGGACACGAAGGTGCGCTGAAGATCGAGATGAAGGCGGCACTCGCGGGCGGAGTTACCAGTGTGGTGTGCCCGCCTGACACCGATCCCCCGCTCGATGAGCCGGGGCTGGTGCGAATGTTGCGCCAGCGTTCGCGCGAATCGGCCGGCGCACGCACGTATCCGCTCGGCGCTCTGACGGCGGAGTTGAAAGGCGAGGCGCTGGCGGAGATGAAGACGTTGTCCGAGGCCGGCTGCGTGGCGTTCATGCAGACGCGCAGCCTGCCGCACGACAACTCGGTGCTGTTGCACGCGATGCGATATGCAAAGACGTTCGAGCTGCCGGTCTGGCTGCGGCCCGTGGAAGATACGCTCGCGGGCACCGGAGTGGCCGGCGCCGGCGCGCTCGCGGGACGACTGGGGCTGCCGTCCGTTCCGGTCGTTGCCGAGACCGTCGCACTGCATACGATCTTCGAGCTGCAGCGCGCTACCGGGGCGCAAGTGCATATCTGCCGCTTGTCGTCGAGCGATGGTATCGAGCTTGTGCGGCAGGCGAAGCGAGACGGTCTCGCCGTCACAGCCGACGTTGCGATTCATCATGTGCACTTGATCGATGTAGACATCGGTTACTTCGATCCCAATTTTCGCCTCGATCCCCCGCTGCGCGGGGTTCGCGACCGCGATGCGATCGTGGCCGGGTTGGCTGACGGCACGATCGACATCATCTGCTCGGACCACGCACCGATCGGCGAAGACGACAAGCTGTTGCCGTTCGGCGAGGCCGAACCGGGTGCGACGGCGCTCGAGACGCTGCTGCCGTTGACGCTGAAGTGGGCCACCGAGAACAACGTGCCGTTGATTCAAGCGCTGGCGAAAATCACTAGCGGTCCGGCTGCGATTCTCGGCAAAGGCTCGGCGAAGGGGCGGCTGACGGAAGGTGCTAAGGCAGATGTGGTGGTTTTCGATCCCGCTGCGTCTTGGGTCGTCGGAGACGAAACGCTGGCTAGCGCCGGCAAGAACACGCCGTTTGCGGGGTACGAGCTGCAGGGGAAGGTTCGCTACACGCTGGTGGGTGGCGAGGTTCGGTACGAAGCGGCGTGCTGATGCGGTGGTTGCTGGCGCCGTTTCGCGCGGTGATGTTTTCCGCGCACGTGATCCTAGGCGTTGCCATCGTGCTCGTGATTTTTCCGGTCGTCGGGCAGGTTACGCGCAACCGCATCAACCGTGTGTGGTCGCGCGTGCTGATCGCGCTGACAGGCGCTCGTGTAACAGCGATAGGCCTGCCGATTGCCGCCGACTTGCAGCGCGACGGCATCGATCCGCTGACGCCCGGCCGCCTGGCACTGGCCAATCACGTGTCGTGGATGGACATTTTCGCGATCAACGCGGTGCTTCCCAGCCGCTTTATCGCGAAGGCCGAGATCGGAAAATGGCCATTGCTTGGCGTCCTGGTATCACGCAGCGGAACGCTGTATATCGAACGCGGGCGGCGGCACGCGGTGGCGACAATGAACAAGACTGTGCGCGAACATCTGAAGCTTGGCGAGACGATTGTCGTATTCGCAGAGGGAACGACGACCGACGGCAGTGTGCTGCTGCCTTTTCATTCAAATGTCATTGCCCCTGCGCTCGACGTCGACGCAGCCATATGGCCGATCGCGATTCGATATACCGAGCGCGGTAAGGCATCTTCGGCGGCTGCCTTCATCGGTGAAATGGGGCTGCTGACGTCGCTGGCGCAGATACTGGTGGCCGATGATCTGGTCGTCGAAGTTGCGGTGCTTGCGCCGATTGCAAATGATGCAGCGGACCGGCACACCATCGCTCGCGCCGCTCGAGCGGCGATAGCGCGGCAGCTTGGCATCACAAGTGAGCAAAGCGGTGAGCACGGCGGCGAGCGGAGCGCCGATCGCGGTCACTCTTCTGCAGGTTGAGATACCGGGCAATCCCGCTGAAAGATCGCACGATCCCGCAGCCGCATCGCGCTGAGCTTGCCGCCCCATACGCAGCCGCTATCGAGTCCGACGACGTTCGATCGTGCGACCAGACCTTCAGCAGACCAATGGCCGAATACGATCGTGGTCTCACGCGTGGCGCGCCGCGGATGGTCGAACCACGGCATGTCGCTCTGAGGCGCCTCGCTCGCTCGATCCTTGTGCTGCAGATTCATCGTTCCGTCAACCGACAGCACACGTAAGCGCGTCAACGCATTGACCACACAGCGCAGCCGATCGTTGCCGATCAGACCGTCGCTCCACCGGCGCGGCTCATCGCTGTACATATGGCTCAAAAATGCGCTGCCGTCATCGGTCGCCAACGATCGGTGCACCTCATCAGCCAGCGCTAAAGTCTGCTCGACCGTCCACTGCGGCAACACGCCTGCGTGAACGAACAGCACACCGTCTTCGAAATGCGCAAGCGGCTGGCGGCGCACCCACGCGAGCAACTCTTCACGATCCGGTGCGTCGAGCACTTCACGCAACGTATCACCATCTTTTAAAGACCGGACCCCGGCAGCGGCCGCGAGCAGATGTAAATCGTGATTGCCGAGTAAGGCGATTGCCTGGCCGTGCTCAACGCGCGCCTTGACATGCCGCAGCGTCGCGAGTGATTCGAAACCTCGATTGACAAGATCGCCGACGAAGATGTAGCGCTCCGCTCCCGGCAACTGTGTGGCTAGTTGCCGGAAGCTCGACAAACAGCCTTGCAGATCGCCGATTGCATACGTTGCCATCAGTGATTTGGTCCGCTTGTTAGCATGCGCTGTTGATGCGAATGCACTAAAGGCCCGGAGCAACAATGAAGCCCGTTCGAAAAGCAGTCTTTCCAGTCGCGGGACTGGGCACGCGGTTTTTGCCGGCCACGAAGGCGATGCCGAAGGAGATGCTGCCAATCGTCGACAAGCCGCTGATCCAATATGCGGTGGAAGAAGCTGCTGCGGCGGGCATTACGCAGATGATATTCATCACGGGGCGCAGCAAGCGTTCAATTGCGGACCACTTTGATCGTGCACCGGAGCTGGAAGCCGAGCTCGCAGCCAAAGGCAAGTTCGAACTGCTCGAAGTAGTGCGCAACATTTCGCCAGAGACCGAGAGCTTCGTATATACCCGCCAGTCTGAGCCACTTGGGTTGGGACACGCCGTGCTGTGCGCGGAAAGCATCGTCGGCGATGAACCATTTGCAGTGATTCTCGCGGATGATCTGCTCGACGCCAAGCAATCGGTCATCGGCCAGCTTGCCGCCGCGCGCACCACGCGCGGTGGCGGGAACGTTATTGCAGTGGAAGACGTGCCGCGCGCCGACACTGACCGGTACGGAATCGTCAGCGTCGAACCTATCGACACGCGCACGTCACGCGTCTCACACATCGTCGAGAAGCCGGCGCCCGACAAGGCGCCGTCGACGCTAGCGGTAGTCGGCCGCTATGTGCTCGAACCGGCAATATTCGGGCACTTGCGAACGATTCCGCGTGGCGCCGGCGGCGAAATTCAACTGACCGACGCCATCGCCGGCATGTTGTCGCACGAAATGACGTTTGCGTATCGCTATGAAGGAAAGCGATTCGATTGCGGATCAAAAGAGGGGTTCGTGAGTGCCACTGTGCACTTCGCGCGCAAGGCGGGCTATTCCATTTAGCCAGAGCCGTTTAGTTCGTCGTCACCTGCTTGCGCGCGCAACCGATACAGCCGGAACGGCATGAAGAACATCGCAAAGTAGGCAAGGCATGCCGCTAGAAAGGACCAAAAAATCCACCAATCGGGCACGCCGATTTGCCACAAGGTCGTGCCGATGACAGCCATCACCGTATTAGCCCCCACCAACACCGCCAGAGTTGCGCGCGGCGAGTAGCCACGCCGCAATAAAATATGGTGGATGTGATCCCGATCGGGAGACATGGGGCTGCGCCGCCGCGCCAGACGTCTCACCGTCACAGTAAACACATCCATTAATATCAGCCCGAGTACCCACAGCATCGTCGGCGGTGGAACATTGTTGACGTTCTGCTGCGTGAGCGACACCGCAAACCAGGCGATGGCGAAGCCGAGCACCATGCTGCCCGCGTCGCCCATGAAGGTGCGATGCGCTCCGCGCATCGCCCACGGCAGGTTGAAGAAGAGAAAGCCGATGATGGCGCCGGCGAGCACGATGATGATCTTTGTCGCGTTTAAATCGCCAATTGTGAGCGCGAACAGTGCAAAAAACAGCATCATCACCAGCGCGAGACTTCCTGCCAAGCCGTCGAGCCCATCGAACATGTTGATCGCGTTGATGACAGCGACAGTCGCGAAGACCGTCAAAGGAATGCCCCAGAGTCTTGTGTTGACCGGGTCGGTGGCAAAAAGATTGCCGAGGTCGACCAGAAAATTGGTACCGCCCGAAGTCATCAACACCGACACGAAAATTTGCACGAGCATCTTCGTGCCGGCTGTAACTTCGCCTAGATCATCAAGCACCCCGGTCAACGCAAGTATCACCACACCCACGAAGAAAGCGGCGTATTGGCCGAAGGCGGAGAACGAAGCCGTGAGTGCGAGCAGCATCGCGGCTGTGATGGCCATGCCGCCGGTTACGGCAACCGGTGCGGCGTGGCGCTTGCGTCCGCCCGGAACGTCTACCAATTGCCAGCGCTGCGCTGGCCGGCGCAAAATCAGAATCAGCAGTGCCGAGACGAACGCCGCAAAGGCCGCCTGCGCCAAGTAAGTGAACGGTAGGGCAGTGAACATACCGGATTATCCCGTGGCGGCTGTTGGCGCGGCAGTGAGCACGCGGTGATAAACATCGACTGTCTTAGTCACCATCTGCTCGATGGAAAAAACTTTTTCAACGCGAAGCTTGCCTGCGGTCCCCATGCGCATGCATCGCGCGTTGTCGCGGAGCAGTAAGTTCAAAGCACGTGCCAAAGCTTCCGAATCCCTTGGCGGCACCACTAGTCCTGTCTCGCCCTCGAGGGTCACGTACTCGACCCCGGTGCCCAGCCTCGTAGTCACCACCGGCTTACTGCAATGCATCGCTTCCAGCTGAACGAGACCGAACTGTTCGGAGCGTTCAACCGACGGCATGCAGAAAACATCGCACGCTTCGTAGTACGCGACCAGCAGCGGGTCGGGGATAAAGCCCACGAATGTGACCTTGTGAGATATGCCAAGATTGTCTGAGAGTTGTTGCAATGAGGCCGTCAGCGGGCCGCGCCCGCCGATCAGCAGATCAGCATCGACGCCTTGCATCGCACGAATCAAAACGTCGAAGCCTTTGTAGTAGACATGGCGCCCGAGCGCGAAAACCATCTGGCGGCCGTGATGGTCGGCCAATATTTGATCGCGCTTGCGTCGCGAGTCGTCTGACGGTGCGAGCGCAGCAGGATCAAATCCATATGAAATGACCTCACGGATCTGTACATCCTTGCCGGGCGGAATTTGCAGCGACGTCGAGAAGTGCTGCGGAGTGGCTCCGATTAACGCATCGGCTTCGCGTACAAAACGCCGCATTAGAGGTGCGTAAAAGCCCAGCGCGAACTTTTGTTTAATGATGTCGCTGTGCCAGGAAATCACTCGCCGCACACTGCGCGGCAACGTCATCGCCGTTAGCTGTCCAAGCGGATCGGGGAAGTGCAAATGTACGATGTCAAACTGTTCCTGCCTGTGCAGACGGCGCGCAACAGCGGGCAGTGATGGCGCCAACGCGACACTCGCGAGAGAACCGAAACTTGCTACCCGGACAGTGCCGTATCCGTTACGTCTATGGCTGTCCGTAGTTCCGTGGTCATTGGCAACGAGATTTAAGACTTCTACTTCTGGGGGCATGGCACGCAACAGCGCGCGTAGATGACGCTCGATCCCGCCAACATCTCCATCAAATTTGCCAAGATGCAGGACCTTCAAGAGCCAGAGCGCCCGTAATACTCCCAGTACCAATCGACAAAGCGAGGCAGCCCAGCATCAATCGTTGTCGTAGGCGCCCATCCATAGTCCCGGGAGAGTTCCGTGATATCCGCGAACGTTTCCTTTACGTCGCCTAACTGCATGGGCAAGAACCGCATCTGCACCTTCTTCCCGATCGCCGACGCGAGCACATCAATGAACCGCATTAACGGCTCGGAGCGATGATTTCCGATGTTGTAGACGCGATGCTGTACGCCGTTGGTGTCTTTATGGGGCACGCGGTCGAGAACTTTGACGACGCCTTGCACGATATCGTCCACGTAGGTGAAGTCGCGTTGCATATCACCGTGGTTGTATACATCGATCGGCTCGCCAGCGACGATCGCTCGAGTGAACCTGAACGTTGCCATGTCCGGGCGGCCCCACGGACCGTAAACGGTAAAGAATCGAAGTCCGGTCGCGGGTACCTCAAATTGCCACGAATACACGTGCGCCATTTGCTCGTTAGCGCGCTTGGTCGCGGCATACAAGCTCACGGGCCGATCGACCCTGTCGCTCTCGGAAAATGGCAACTTGGTGTTGCCGCCATAAACGCTGGACGAAGATGCGTAAACGAAATGCCGCACCGGCCGCTTACGAACCGCCTGCAGCATGTTCAGGAAGCCGGTCAGGTTGCTGTCAATGTAATCCTGCGGGTGCGTGATGGAGTGGCGCACGCCGGCCTGGGCGGCCAGATGCACGACAGCTTCGATCTCGTTTTGCGCGAAGACGCGCTCGATAGCAGTGGCATCGACAATGTTGGCGTGCTCGAACTTGAATCGGGATCCTGAACTCAAGCTTTGTAACCGCTGCAATCTTGCCCGCTTGAGCTCGGGATCGTAGTAATCGTTTAGGTCGTCCACACCGACGACCGTATCGCCCCGCTCCAACAGCTGTTGCGCCACAAACGATCCAATGAAACCCGCCGCCCCGGTTACTAGCGTTGCCGCCCGCTTGGTCATGATCCGCGGCCTATCCCAAAGTACTGGAGCCCCGCGGCTCGCACCGTGGCGGGATCGTACAAATTGCGGCCGTCGAAAATAGCCTTAGCCTTGAGTCTGCGGGCAAGCTGATCAAAGTCTGGGCTTCGAAATTCGAGCCACTCGGTGATCACGGCGAGTACATCAGCGCCATCGAGCGCCGCCTCCGCCGAATTTGTGAATTCAACATTTTTGTTGTCATTGATGATTGCGCGGGCATTCGCCAAGGCAACAGGGTCGTAGGCACGCACTTTGGCGCCAGCCGTCGTCAGCGCCTCAATCACTCTGAGGCTAGGCGCCTCCCTCATGTCGTCTGTATTAGCCTTGAATGCCAAACCCCACAGAGCAATCGTACGGCCTGCAAGTTCATCATCAAAGAAGCGACTGATTTTCGCGGCCAGGAGGTGGTGCTGTCGTTGGTTTACTTCCATTGCTGCCCGCAATACATCCACGGGCTCATCATGTTCCGCTGCCGTATGCGCGAGCGCGCGCAGATCCTTTGGAAAGCATGATCCGCCAAAGCCCGCGCCGGCATACAGGAAGTGAGGACCGATGCGGGCGTCCGAACCGATACCGCGCCGCACACTTTCGATGTCAACGCCCAGTCGATCGGCGAGATTGGCCATCTCATTCATGAAGGAAATGCGCACTGCCAGCATGCAGTTGGCAGCGTACTTGGTGAATTCCGCCGAGCGGATGTCCATAACGATCAGTCGATCGCGGTTTCGATTAAAAGGGGCATACAACTGTTTCATCATTTCTGCTGACTGTGCATCGTCGACGCCAACGATGATGCGATCAGGCTTCATGAAGTCCTCGACGGCAAACCCTTCCTTCAGAAACTCCGGGTTCGAGGCGGTCGTTACACACATTTGCCTCCGCTGCCCGGCAAGTTCGGACCGCAGCGCAATGCGCACCTGATCGTTAGTGCCGACCGGCACGGTGGACTTGACCACGATCAACGAGTCGTGCTCGATGCGCTTGCCTAGCTCTTGCGCACAGGCGATTACATGCGACAAGTCGGCCGAACCATCTTCGCCCGAGGGAGTCCCAACCGCGATAAGAATCAGCGCCGCGTGCGAGACCGCGTCGTCATAGCTAGTTGAAAACCGCAGCCGACCGGCAGCAACATTGCGCTCAACAAGCTGCTCCAGGCCGGGCTCGTGAATCGGAATTTCCGAGCGCTTCAGCCTCTCGATTTTCTGACCATCGATGTCCATGCATAGAACGCTGTTACCGACGTCCGCGAAGCACGCTGCAGTCACCAAGCCGACATATCCGGCGCCGATCACCGATACCTGCATCGAGTCCTTTTGTCTTAAACGAACCGGCGGATTGTACGGATGCGTGCTACATCAAGCGG
>DATLOA010000180.1:0-17525 GCA_035536515.1 Burkholderiaceae bacterium
CGCGCACGCCTCGAAACTCGAGCCCTGCCATTACGTTGGCCCGCGCTGTGCGCCAGGGCATCAGCGCCTCGGTCTGGAACATGTAGCCGGCTCGAGAGTTGATGCCCGTCAGCCGCTCGCCGAACACGTGCACTTCGCCAGCACTGGGCTCGAGAAGGCCGGCACCGACATTCAGCAGCGTGCTTTTGCCGCAGCCGGTCGGCCCCACAACGCTGACGAACTCGCCGGGTGCTACGGCTAGCGAGACGTCTTCGATCGCGGTGTAGCGCTGCGAGAGATTGTCGCGGCTGATGAATGTGCAGGTAACGCTGCGCAGATCGAGCGCCGCGGAGCCACTCACCGATTAACCTTTCGGATATTTCGCGTTCGCCTTGCGCACGAAATCGTTCGTAAACACCGCTTTCAAATCGATCTTCGCCGACTTCATGGTGTCGTCGACGCTTTGCAGCGCGCGCAAAGCAGTCGCCGCACCCTGTTCAGGGAACATGCCGTCGCTCGACAATGCGGGCTTGGCTTTAAGGAAGGCATCGATGTAGACCGCGCGATCGCCGAGCAGATAGCTCTCCGGCACGGCTTTGACGATGTCCGACGGCCCGGCCTGCTGTATCCACTTGTTGGCGCGCACGATCGCATTGGTCAGCGCCTGCACCGTGTTGGGATTCTTGTCGATAAACGAAATCGGCGCGTATAGCGTCGCTGCCGGCATCGGACCGCCGAATACTTTGTCGGCCTCCGCGACGTCGCGCGTATCGGAGATGATCTGGATGTCGTTGCTGCGCATCAGCATCGTGATCACCGGATCGAGGTTCGAAATCGCATCGATCTGACCGGCGCGCAATGCAGCGACCGCACCCTGCGCGGCGCCAACCCCGACATACGAAACGTCGGTCGGCTTCAGCCCCGCCTTGGCCAGAATGAAGTTCGACATGATGTTGGTCGAGGAACCAGGCGCGGTGACGCCGATTTTCTTGCCCTTCAAATCGGCGACGGTTTTGTAGTTCGGCATCGTCTTTGTGCTCACTGCCATCACGATCTGCGGTGCGCGGCCCTGGAGCACGAATGCGCGCATCGGCTGGCCTTTGGCCTGCATGTTGATGTTGTGCTCGAACGCTCCCGACACGATGTCGGCGCTGCCGCCCACCACCGCTTGCAACGCGCGGGCGCCGCCGGCGAAGTCAACGATAGTGACCTCAAGCCCCTCGGCTTCGAAAAACTTCATCTGCTCGGCAATCGTCAGCGGCAGGTAATACAGCAGGTTCTTGCCGCCCACCGCAATAGTTACCTTCTTGCGCTCGGGCGCCTGCGCGCTTCCAATCGCAGGAAAAATTAGCACCGTGACTCCGGCCGCCAGTAGTTCTCGCCGCGTCAGCGTTATTCTCATTGTGGTTTCTCCTTGTGAACCATCGAGCCTAGCGCAGCCGGTGGCTAACCGCTTCCCCGCATGTACCCCTATGTACGAGTGATGCTCTAGCCCAGCACACCGGACAAGAAGATCGCAACGCACGCGGCGTAGCCGGCAAACCAAACTAGGGATCGTGCCCAGTGCCAGTCCGCCAGGTAGCAGACAAGATAAGCGATGCGCGCCAGAACGAACGCGACCGCAAGCATGTCGAGCCGGCCCTGGGGCGCATTCGTCAGGTGCGCGATGATGACGGCGGCCGCAAAGAACGGAAACGCTTCGAAGCTGTTCGATTCGGCCGCTGCCGCGCGCGCGCGGTAGCCTTGCTGCTTATCGAGCCAGACGCGCGGATGCCGATTGTTGTAGCGCTCGCCTCCCGCCTTCGCGATGCCAACCGCGATTAGCGGCATTACGCCGGCGATCAGAACACACCAATACGCGACCGTCATTCACGCAGTCTAGCGTCCGTTAATCAGCGCGGCGATCGAGCATCGCCTGCGCCACCGTGTTGACGTCGGTGTATTCGAGCTCGGCGCCGGCAGGAACGCCGCGCGCCAGCCGCGTCACTTTCAGATGCGGATCACGCTCACGCACCAGCTGTGTGATGTAGTGCGCGGTCGCGTCACCCTCCGGCGTAAACGACGTCGCAACGATGACTTCGTGCACGATGCCGTCGGCAACGCGCGCCAGCAGCCGCTCCATCTGGATTTCACGCGGGCCGATGCCGTCGAGCGGCGACAGCCGGCCCATCATGACGAAGTAGAGACCGCCGTAAGCGAGGGACTGCTCGATCACCAGTTGATCTGCCGGTGATTCGACGACGCATAAGAGTTGCGCGTCGCGCTTGGTGCTGTTGCAAGTGGCACAGATCGGCTGCTCGGTCAGCGTGTTGCACCTCTGGCACTGCCCGACCATGCGCGCCGCAGTCAGCAGCGCTTCGCCGAGGCGCGAGGCGCCGTCTCGATCGTGTTGCAGCAAGTGGAAAGCAATTCGCTGCGCCGAGCGTGGCCCGATGCCGGGCAAACGCTTCAGCGCATCGACAAGATTGTCAATCGTGTGACCAAGCTTCATGAGGGTTGCTTGCAAAGGCCGCACATCGCGGCCCAAAGGTGCGCGGCTAGAACGGCAGCTTGAAGCCCGGTGGCAGCGGCATACCCGCAGTGACCGACGCCATTTTCTCTTGAGACACCGCTTCGGCGCGCCGCACGGCGTCGTTAAAGGCGGCTGCAACAAGATCCTCCAGCATGTCCTTGTCGTCGCCCAACAGACTCGGATCGATCGCGACGGCCCGCACGTCGTGCTTGCACGTCATCGTGACCTTGACCATGCCGGCGCCCGATTGCCCTTCAACTGCAGTGGTAGCGAGCTCATCCTGCATGCGCTTCATGTTCTCCTGCATCTTCTGCGCCTGCTGCATCAGCCCGGCCATCTGGCCCTTCATCATGGTGTCTTTTCCGTATCGCTGTCTTGCTCGTTATCACTGCGCGGGCGAATCGACGCCGGATCAACCGATGCGCCAAAGTTCTCAATCAATTCTCGCACGAAGGGATCGGCGTAAATCGACTCCTCGGCCTGCCGCTGCCTCTCGGCGCGAGCCTTATCGGCGATCGCGGCCGAAGTTGGACCGACTGTGCTTCCTATCTCGGCCGCGAGACGCATCGGACGGCCGAGCGTTTCGCTCACCGCCGCCTGCAGCTTTTGCAACGCGCCGGCGTCCAGCAGCGTCTTCAGAGGAACGCGCAGCTTCAAACGATCGCCTTCGTTCGCAACCAGCTCGCTACGCTGCGCGAGTTCGCGCACCAGTCCCGATACCTTCAGGCGCGCGACGAGTGCAGGCCAGTCGCCGCCGAATGGCGGGACTCTATTTGGTTGCTCGCTTGGCGTTGATGGCGCTTCAGACTTGGTAGGCGCAATCGCTTCTGGCGTGGCCGGAGGTACGCGCGCGGGAGCCGTGGTAAGAGCAGGCGCTGGCGCTGCGCGCGCAGGTGTTGTCCGCGGTGAAGCATCCGCCGGCGCGAATGCGAGCATGCGCATCAGCGCCATCGTGAAGCCGGCGTACTCGTCGGGCGCCAGGTGCATCTCGTTGCGGCCGTGCAGCGCAATTTGATAGAACAACTGAATCTCATCCGCCGCGAAAGTGGACGCCAGGCGCCGCATCTCGGCAGCATCGACCTCGTCGTCCGCCGCACTCGGAACCTGCTGGATCAGTGCGAGCCGATGCAGCAGACTCGCGAGGTCCCGCATCGCCTGCGCGAACGAGACGCTGCGTTCGTTCATCTGATCGGCGATTGCCAGCATTTTTGCGGCGTCTCGCGCGGCGATCGTGTCGAGGACTGCGATCAGCGTGCCTTCATCGATCGCTCCAAGCATCCCCCGTACCGCATCGAGCGTTATGCTGCCACCAGAATAAGCAATCGCCTGGTCGAGCAGTGACAAACCGTCGCGCATGCTGCCGCGCGCCGCATGCGCCAGAGCGCGCAAAGCCGGCGGCTCGGCTGCGAATTTCTCCGCTGCCAGAATTCCTGTCATATGTTCCGCAATTGCCGACGGCGTCATCTGCTTCAGATTGAACTGCAGGCAGCGCGACAGCACGGTCACCGGCACTTTCTGCGGATCGGTCGTCGCCAGGATAAATTTGACGTACTCGGGCGGCTCTTCAAGCGTTTTCAGCATGGCGTTGAACGCATGCGATGACAGCTGGTGCACTTCGTCGATCATGTACACCTTAAAGCGCGCACCGCTCGGCGCATACATCGCGCGCTCTAGCAGCTGAACCATCTCGTCGACGCCGCGATTGCTGGCCGCGTCCATCTCGATGTAGTCGACGAAGCGGCCAGCATCGATCGCCGTGCATGGCTCACACACATTGCAGGGTGTCGCCGTGATGCTGCCGTTACCATGGGGGCCAATGCAGTTAAGCGCCTTCGCGAGGATTCTGGACAGCGTGGTCTTGCCGACGCCGCGGGTGCCCGTAAACAGGTACGCGTGATGCAGCCGGTTCTCCGTCAACGCGTGAGTCAGCGCACGAACCACGTGTTCCTGTCCAACCAAAGTTGAAAAGTCGCGCGGACGGTACTTGCGGGCTAGAACCTGATACGACATGGGGTAAGTTTACGTCTGCGCGAGCTGCGTCAAAGCCGTTCCCGTGATGCGACAGATGCGCCAGTCGGCAAGCAACGTCGCACCGATCGATTGATAGAACTCGATCGCCGGCTGATTCCAGTCGAGCACCGACCATTCGAATCGCCCGCACCTCCGTTCGACCGCAACACGCGCGCAATGACGGATCAATGCTTTACCGATGCCGCGCCCGCGCGCTTCGGGCACCACGAAAAGGTCTTCAAGATACAACCCACGGCGCGCAAGGAACGTGGAGTAATTGTGAAAGTACAAGGCGAAGCCGAGTGCGCTTTGATCTTGCCACGCAACCACCGCTTCGATCACCGGCTGCGTACCGAACAGCTCGCGGCGCAAATCCTCAGCTGTGCCGACGAGTTGTGCCGCGAGCTTTTCGTATTCCGCCAGCGCGCAGATCAAGGTGTGCAGGACGGCGACGTCGGTTTCGCGTGCGACACGAATGGAAACGTTCATTGTCGCGACATTACAGACTTGCAACGTTGCCGCGTATCATCCAACGTGGCGGGCCCCCTCGCACTGGGGCGCCGTGAACCTGGTCAGGTCGGGAACGAAGCAGCCACAGCGGAGTGCCACAGGTGCCGAGGTTCAGGCTCGCCTTTTCCGCCAAGCGGAATGCGAGCTGTTGGCCTGTTGAAGATGCAAGAAGGGCTGCGCTTCTCTTGGAACTCCCCCTTTAGTTCGTGTCGATCTAGCTTTTCCACCCTCGCCAGCCGTTCAGCAGCGGAAAGTAGAGTCCTAATTGAGCGTTGCCGCCGAATGCTTGCGCATACAGCTGCAATTGCGCCGCGTAGCGCAACTGTTCGCGGTCTAGAAAGCCTTCGACATCGGCGCCTTCGTGCGTGCCAGTCTTGTAATCGATGATCCAGCGCGCGCCGTTTTCGTCGACGAACGTGCGATCTAGAACAATGCGTTTCGCTCCGCTTTCGGTGCGCATGGTCAAACGAAGCTCGCTTTGCGCGTCATTGTGCGGCCCGAGCAGCCAGCGCGCACGTGGGTCGGAAAGCACGCCGTTCAGTGCCTGTGCAACGCGTGCCCGCGCCGCTTTCAGTTCAGTGCCGCCGATACCGGCGCCGGCAAGTTCACGCTCGATGTGCGGCGTGATTGCTTGCACGCGCTCCGCGCTCCAGTCGCGCAATGCGTCGTCGCCGATGCGCTGCAGCCAGCGATGCACTACCGACCCGACGCGGCGGGCGGTCTCGCTAGCCCACGAGAACTCGATTGCCGGCTCAGCAGGCGGAAGCACGTCATGCTGCCACTTGAGTGCCGGCGGCGCGGTCGGAAAGGCCCAGTCGACGGCCAATCTCCGCAGCGACTGGTCGTATGTTGCGGGCAGCACCGCGGCTGTACCGCCGCCAGCCTCGGCTCGCTCCGCGAGCGCGAGTTTGCAGTCATCCTCCACGGCGGGCCACAACCGTTGCAACAGAGAATTCACGCGCGGAGCAGAAAGCTCGCCGTCAGTCGTCGGGAGGCAGGCTAGCCAGTGCAGCTGTTTGCGTGCACGCGTCGCGGCCACGTACAGCAGGCGCTCGTCCTCATGCATCTGGCGCTGCTGCTGCAGCCGCTCGATCCAGCAATAGATCGAATCGGTTTTCTTGTCGGTATCGGCGGCATAGATCGGGCTAAGCAGCAACTCCGCCGGGCTTACATCGGACGGACGCTCCAGCCACTGCATCAGCTGTGCGTCATCACTGGCCGGTACCCGGTCCAGCCCCGGGACGATGACGTAGTCGAACTCGAGCCCTTTTGCCTTGTGAATCGTCATCAGCTGCAGCGCGCGGCCCGCGTGCGCGTCCGACGCCGCATACAGCCTCACCAGCGAAGCTTCGAAGGCGGCAATATCGGTCACTCCGCTTCGCTCTTCGTGCTCCGCGAGATGATCAAAAAACGATTCTGCGTCGGCGTGATCGGAGGCGCTCGACACGCACGCCGGACCACCGAGAAGCCACCAGGTTTGGCGCAGGCGCTCTGTAAGCGCGCTTCGTCCATGCAGCTCGAGAGCGCGCGCAAGGACACCTGCCACGCGGGTCAATCGCCGCTGCGCGTCCGCCGACAGTTGTGACCAGCGCGACGAATCGCACATCTGTTGCCACACCGTCGTATGGTTTGATCCTTCAACCAGTGCCGACAGATCGGCCAGTGTCAACCCGCACCATGGGGCACGCAGAACCGCGAGCCACGCAATCTTGTCGGCACGATGCTCGAGCGCACGGGTCAGCGCGAGCAAGTCGCCGATTAACGGGCGTGCAAGCAACGGCTCAATCTCGACGGCTGTGAATTGCAGCCGGGCTTCGCGCAGCGCCGGCACGATCTGCGCCAGATGCGGCCGCGCGCGTACCAGTAGCGCAATCGATGACGCTGGATCGTTGGCCTGAATGCGCTGCACCAACTTAATCACACGAGCTGCCTCGTCGTAGGGCGAGCCGTCGATTAGCGCGTTAAACGTCGCTGCTTCCGGCGGCTCACCCTCCCTCCATTCCTCCGCAACCGACGGCTCGAACGCAACGCTGCCGCTCGCGATATCGCTTTCACCGGGCATTACGCGCCCGAACGCGGCATTAACCCACTCGACCAGGCGACGTTGCGAACGGAAGTTGCGCGTCAACTGCAGGCGCTGTAATGGCAGACGCCCAATACCGCTGTTCCACGCACGCAAAAATAATCCGACTTCCGCCTCGCGGAAACGGTAGATCGACTGCATCGGGTCGCCTACGATAAATACCGTTCGACCGTCACCTGTGCCCCAATCGGCGACCAGTCGCTCGATCAGCTCCGACTGCGTGATCGAAGTGTCCTGAAACTCGTCGATTAGCAAATGGCGAATGCGCGCGTCTATTGAATGCGCGGCGTCACCCGCTTCGTCCATATCAAGCGTGTCGCCGAGCGCGTGGACCGCCGCGTGCGTCACCTGCACGAAGTCGCTTTCGCCCGCATCGCCAAACGCCAGCATTAGCTCGGCCGCCGCACGCGGCAGCAGCGCCACGATCGCCTCGAGCACTTCCCATTGAGACGGCGTGAAGTGCGGCGCTGGCAAGTCGCGCAGCCCATGCAACGCTAGTCGCAGCCTCTCGTTGGATCGCATCGCGTCCATCAGCGCTGCAATCCTCTGCTTAAAAGGACCGGCAGCAGTTGACGGGAAGCCTTCCAGCTTGCTGAATCTGGTACGCCAGCTTCCATCTTTGGTCAACAGCATCGCTGCGAGCGCGCGCCACACGTCGAGCCGCGTGAAGCTTGCTTCGGGCAGACGATCGAGATCGGCGCACGGCGACAGATGTGAATCGTTTAAGAGGTTGCCTGCCGCGTAGCGCGCGAGCGCGATCAATTCTTCCGCGTCCACACCGAGCAGCGCTTCGCATACGCGCTCGATCTGGCGCGAACACTCGTTTTGCATCGGCGCCTCGAGCGCCGCGCGGTCAAGATGGCCGACGTGCCGCAGCCATTGATCGCGCCTGGCAAGCATTCCGCCGAGCAGCCGGTGGGCACGCGACCAGTCATTATCGAGATGAGTCAGCAGCCGTGCGACGTGCGTTTGTTCTGCCGTCTGAGTTCCGTCCCCGTCAACCAGTGACAAAGTCGCGTGTGCAGCCGCGGCGTATAGCGGCTCGGCGCGCTCGGTGACTTGCGTGATGGCGGCAAAGCGCGTGGTGATTGGCAACTGCCGGGCAAGCCACAACGCCAGCGCGTCGATTGTCTGCACTCTAAGCCGAGCCGGATTCGCGGCGAGTTGCCAGTCAAGTTCGCGGTCGCGAGCGGCGACCTGCTGCGCGAGGTGCAAGGTCAGTGCGTGGTGCGGCTTTTGCTGCTTGCGCGCATCGCCGCGAACGGCTTGCGCAAGCGCCTCCAGCAGTCGGTCTTTCATTTCCGCCGCCGCCTTGCGCGTGAAGGTAATTGCGACCACCTCTTCGGGCGCGTCGGCCAGTGCCAGCAACGCCAGCACTCGCTGCGTCAACAGCTCCGTTTTTCCCGAGCCGGCGGGGGCGCGAACTATGAAACTGTGTGCGGTGTCGAGCGCGCCTGCACGTGCGGCCGCATCGTCGGGCGTCGTGGTACAGAGATGCGAATTGGCCGCTGCTTCCGACGGCTCGTCGATCTGTAGCGGCAGCGATAACTGGGCGTCCCGGCGCGGCCCGTCACTCGTCATCACGCACCCATGGTGTGCCATCGTCGTCATCGGCCGCTCCGGCGGTCACAACACCGCCGCGCTCGTTGATGCGACACAGCGTTGGCAGGTCGCAATAACGGCACGTTTGCGGTAATCGCTTTGGGTCCACCGCCGCATCACCGGCGGCAAATTGCACCGCCAGGCGCTCGAGCACGCTCGACCAGTGCTCGACCAGCGCGCTCCAGCTCACGTGCTGGCCTTTCCAAAAATTGGACCGGACCGGAAGTAAATCAGGCTCTGCCGCCAAGCCGGTGAAACCAACGTCGCCGGTGCGCACTCTTGCAAACGCGATCGCACGCGCTGCCGGTTCTGACGCGACCAGATACAGAGGCAACTGCGGCTCGTCGGGACGGGCCTCAAGCCAGCCAGGATTCTTCGCGCCGCCGGTCTTGTAATCGATCACGATGCGCGCACCGTCGGAATACTCGTCGACCCGATCCAAACGTCCGGTCACCGTCAGCGGGCCTACCTGCATCGTTCGCGCATCTTCTATAGCGGCAACTCGAAACTCCGAGCGCGTCGTGATCTCGTGTTGCAGCCACTGTTCGATCACGCGCACCAGACGCGTCGACTCCAGCTCGGTAAACGCCGGCGACAACGCGCCACGCCGACGTTGCAACCGCTGATGGGCGGCCTCCGCGGCGTCGCGCAACAGCGCACGCCGGTGTGCGTCCGTCGTCGCAGCGAGCGCATTACGCGTCGGCTCCGGCAGTGATCCCCAGAAGTGAGCGAGGGTGTCATGTACCAGTTGCCCGCGCTCGCGATAATCGAAGCCGTCGTGCGGTGACTCAAGCGCTCGTGCGCTTAGGCGATGAATCGCAAATGCGCGAAATGGGCACGCCGCCTGGTTCTGCAAAATCGCGGCCCCGCCGCGCACAGGTGTCACGACGCCCCACGCTGGCGCCACCGCATCGCGCGATGACACCAGCGCCGCGGGTGCCATCGGATCGATCAACCGTGCCGCGCGCCGCAGCGCAATCCATTCATCGTACAAAGCAATCATCGGGCTCGGCGCGATTTGCCGGTCACCCTCAATCGTTGCGTGGCTGACGATCACCTCTTGCGCCGATTGCAGCAAACGCTGCAGCTGCCGCTGCGCTCGCCTCAGTTCTATGGTCGCACTGGCGCCCGGCATTCCGGCGGCGTGCTGCAGCTCGATCGGCAACAATGGATCCGGTTGCGGCGACGGTGGCCACGCATCGGACGTCAGGCCCATGATCCACACATGGTCGAACGTAAGCCCATTGGCTTCGAGTACTCCGAGTATCTGCACTGGCGGCGTCCCGCCGTCCGGCTGGAATATCGTCTCCTTCGCGATCCGCTCGAGCTGGCCGAGCGCGGCATCAGACGCAATACGACCGACGGTGCGATCGAGCGCGGCGAACTCGAGCAGCAATTCCTGCCAGCGCGCTAATGCCTGATACTCGTTCGAATCAAGCCCAAATTCGCCAACGCCGGCCGATGTGGTGATCGACTGCAGCGCGTGCGTGAACGCAGCGGCCCATTCAGACGGCCGCCGTGACCGCGTCGCATGCTGTCTACGCCAGTGACTCAACGCGCGCAACGCGGTGAGCAACTGCGCAACTTCGACCCCGCAGTCGCGTGTGGATGCCTGGGCAGCGTCGAAAATCCGATCGAAGTCGACCGTCCGTTGGCATCGGCCGCGCAGCTGCGCGTCGATCAAGCTCCGCGCATCACTCTCATTGACCGCGCCCGCAAGGTAAGGCGAGCGCAGCATCGCACTAGCGTGCTCAAACGAAACGCTGCCGAGCGCCAGGCGAAGCGAGCGCAAAAAGAAAGCGATCAGAGCGACGTCGGACAGAGCGCCTCCGAGCGATACCGTGTACGGTCGCGCACCCGCCGGCGTGAGCGGTCGGTCCGGCACCAGCGCTGCGTCGAGCGTTGCCGTTAGCAAGCGCCGGCGCGCAGCAAGTTGCGGCACCACGATGCCAATTCGAGTGCGCGCGTTTGCGGCGAGACGCGCCGCGACCCAGTCGGCCACTTTCTCGTTTTCGTCACGCTCGTCCAGGCAAGGCGCACGCAGCGGCGTCGCATCGTGCCTTGCTGGCTCGTATCGCTCGCATACCGTGCCACGCGTAACCAGTGCATCAAGCAGTTGCTGTTGCTGAGGCGTGGTTTCATCGAAGCCCGCGAGCAACAGATGCGAGGGCGCTGCGATCGTGCCGGCCTCGACGTAATCACGGACGACGTCGGGCAATCGCGCCTGATCAGTCGCCCGCATTGCGTCAACGCGCCGGTGATAGTCGGCTGCCCAGTTGACGAACACGCGCGTGTCGGCCACCGCGGTGTAACGCCGCACTCGCGCCGCCACGTTCCACTGATGCGCGAGCGACCATGCGTCTGCTGCCAACGCAGCGCCTGCGGCCGACGACAACACTCCGAGCTCGCTGTCGCTGACAACGGCTTCCCACAACGCACGCTCCTGCACCGAAGTCAACGGCACCGGCACACTCTTCAGGTCAGGATCATGCAGCGCGTTGTCGAGCAGCGATGCGACGAACGCGGTAAACGGTAGGATCTGCGGCGTCTGCCAGACCGTTCGCGAGCGCTCCACCTGGTAGTAATCAAACTCGGCGGCCAGCGAGCGCGCCAGACGGCGGTTGGACGTTACGCAAACGGCTGAAGATGAATTTGCAAGCAGGTCGAATAGCGCGTCGCGTTGCATCGGGGTGGCAATGGGAAGGCAAAGTCGGGTAGGCTAAACGGCGATTAGTTGACAAGCGGGCTTCACAAGGGCGGCGGAAGTGATACCATGCTTGTGAAAGCGCGCCGGGTGCAAGTTGGAACTTAGCCGGTCTTGCAATCGGATCCAGCGCCGCCAAATCCCGTATTTCAGCTCCCTTCTTCCTGATGTCGCGCGCCGCCGCAAGCGCCCGCAAGCGAGAGGACTCAAATGAGTGACATTAAATACACTAGCGACTCAGCGTTCGAGACGGACGTCCTGAAGTCTGCGAGCCCGGTACTAGTCGACTACTGGGCAGAATGGTGCGGCCCGTGCCGCATGATCGCGCCGATCCTTGACGAAGTTTCTAAGGAGTACCAAGGCAAGATCACTGTAGCCAAGTTAAACGTCGACGAAAATCAGACGACGCCCGCTAAGTACGGAATTCGCGGCATTCCGACGCTGATGATGTTCAAGGACGGCGCCGTGGTCGGCACTAAAGTTGGCGCCCTTTCAAAATCCCAATTGACCGCGTTTATCGACAGCAATCTCTAGCGTAATCAGTCCGGCGGGTCGACGATCGACCCGCCGCCCTCCCCGCGGGCGCGCTCCCAACGCCCCACTTTCTCTTCAGCCACTATGCACTTATCAGAACTAAAAGCACTTCACGTTTCACAACTGCTCGAAATGGCGATCGGGCTCGAGATCGACAACGCTAACCGGATGCGCAAACAGGAGCTGATGTTCGCGATCCTGAAAAAACGCGCCAAAGGCGGAGAGCAGATTTTCGGCGACGGCACCCTTGAAGTGCTGCCCGACGGCTTCGGCTTCCTGCGCTCACCCGAGACATCCTACCTGGCAAGCACCGATGACATCTACATCTCGCCTTCGCAGATTCGCCGCTTCAACCTGCACACCGGCGACTCGATCGAAGGCGAGGTTCGAACCCCAAAAGATGGCGAGCGTTACTTCGCGCTGGTCAAGGTCGACAAGGTCAACGACCAGGCACCCGATTCGACCAAGCATCGCATCCTGTTCGAAAACCTCACGCCGCTGTTTCCGGACGAGCCGCTGATCCTCGAGCGCGACATGAAGGGCGACGAGAACATGACCGGCCGCTTGGTCGATCTGATCGCGCCGATCGGCAAAGGCCAGCGCGGCCTGCTGGTGTCGAGTCCGAAATCCGGCAAGACGGTGCTGATGCAGCACATGGCGCATGCGATTGCCGCCAATCATCCGGACATCGTGTTAATCGTGCTGCTGATTGACGAACGGCCCGAGGAAGTGACCGAGATGCAGCGCTCGGTGCGCGGTGAAGTCGTCGCATCGACGTTTGACGAACCCGCCACGCGTCACGTGCAGGTTGCCGAAATGGTGATCGAGAAAGCCAAGCGCCTCGCGGAGAGCAAGAAGGACGTCGTTATCTTGCTCGACTCGATCACTCGCCTGGCACGCGCGTACAACACGGTGATACCGGCATCGGGCAAGGTGCTGACCGGCGGTGTCGATGCCAACGCGCTGCAGAGACCAAAGCGGTTTTTCGGCGCCGCACGCAACATCGAAGAAGGCGGCTCGCTCACGATCATCGCCACCGCGCTGATTGACACAGGTTCCCGCATGGACGACGTGATTTACGAGGAGTTTAAGGGCACGGGGAACATGGAAATCCACATGGAGCGTCGGCTTGCCGAAAAGCGCGTATACCCGGCGCTCAACGTCAATCGTTCAGGCACGCGCAAGGAAGAGCTGCTGCTGAAGCCTGAAATCCTGCAAAAGGTCTGGATCCTGCGCAAGCTGCTCTATGGCATGGACGAGATAGAAGCGATGGAATTTCTGCTCGACAAGATGAAGGCGACCAAGAACAACGCAGAATTTTTCGACATGATGCGCAGAGGCGGATAGGCCGGGCGGACAAAAGTGCAACCCTACTTTTGTACGATCAGCTGCACAAACTCATCGAAAAGCCGGACGGTTTGTGAGGCTTAGCAACTATGTCGCGAGTGTTCGCACCGCGCCGGCGACAGCTTGCTGCACCTAGGCAAAAACTGGATAATCACGCCTCCGCAAAACTAGGCACGTGGTCGGGCATCAAGCCGCGACTGGCGACCGAACTGAGATCCGATGAAACAAGGCATCCATCCCGAATACCGCGAAGTCGTCTTCCAAGACATGCAGAACGACTTCAAATTCATTACACGCTCGACGCTTCAGTCGCGTGAAACGATCGAGATCGACGGCAAAACATACCCTTTGTTCAAGTTGGATACCTCGTCGGAGTCGCATCCGTTTTATACCGGTGCACAAACGCGCATCGTTGAAGCAGGCCGCGTCGAGAAATTCCGTCAAAAGTTCGCGGCCAAGACCGAAGCGGTCAATGCCGCGGCCGCCGAGGCGACCAAAGCCAAGGCTGACGCACGGCGCCGGTGATCGGACTTAGTCGCGTACAGGGCAGCTTCGGCTGCCCTTTTTTGTTCACCTTGTCCGCCTGATGCATGAGCTTTGAGCATCGCCCCTCGCCTGCTCGCCTCACCGTGGCCGCGGCCGCCAAGCTGCCGCGCTGGATGTTCTTCGCCCTGCTTGCTGTCTACATCGTGCCCGGCCTGTTCGTCCGCGATCCTTGGAGCCTGGAGGACGCATCAGCCTTCGGTGTGATGTGGACCATGGCTCACGGGGGAGCGGTCGAGTGGTGGCTGCCCTCGGTGGTGGGAGAACCGCTGCCAGAGGAAGGCCCGCTGCCGTTCTGGGTAGGCGCGTTGATGATTCGATTATTCGGGGACCTGTTTGGCGACATCGTCGCCGCGCGCCTGGTCACCGTGCTGTGGTTTGCGCTCGCGACGACCAGTCTTTGGTACGCAACCTATCGACTCGCGCGGCGTCCCGAAGCACAACCGGTTGCGTTCGCCTTCGGCGGTGAAGCCAATTCGCGCGATTACGGCCGCACGGTGGCCGATATCGCAGTGCTGCTGATGCTGGCGACGATCGGCATCGTTCTCCGACTGCACGAGACTGTTGCGGAGACTGCGTTGTTCGCGTTTGTGGCGATGCTGCTGCTTGCACTCGCGGTATCGCTCGAAGATCCCTGGAAAGGCACGGTTGGCGCGGGCGTTGCGTTGGCTGCTATCGCGCTGACGCGCGGCTTGCTGCCGGCGGCAGCTTTAACAATTGCGGCACTGATCTTCGTGGCGTCTTTCGGCGGGCATCGCGCACTGCGCGCGATTGCATTGATCGCCATCGCTGCCGCGCTGTTCGCCGCGTGGCCGCTCGGTGCGCGGTCGGCAACGCCGCAGGCGGTCCTGTACTTCGACGCCTGGTGGGCCTGGAACGCGCGCGAGATCGCCGGCCCGAGTGTCTCAAACGTCTTGTGGTTCGTGCGCAATGTGGGCTGGTACACATGGCCGCTCTGGCCGTTCGCGCTGTGGACGCTGTATTCGTGGCGCAGCTTCTTACGCCGGCCACACGTACTGCTGCCGCTGCTGATCGCGATGGCATCGTCGGCTGCTCTGCTGATCGTTGCCGACCCGAGCGATCGCGAGCTAATCGCAGCAGTTCCAGCGCTAATCGTGCTTGGCGCTTTTAGTGTGTCAACACTGCGGCGTGCGGCAGACAACGCGATCGACTGGTTTTCTCTCGTGCTGTTCACGCTGGCACTGCTTGCAATCTGGATTTACTTTGGCGCATGGAACGCTGGTGTACCACCAAAAATGGCCGCCTCAGTGGCGCGCCTGGTGCCGGGCCTTGATGCGTCCGTGCCGGTGGTCGCCACCGCGATCGCGATCGCCGCCACAGCGGGCTGGCTCGGACTGGCGTCGTGGCGCGTGCGGCGGCGGCCAAAAATGCTTTGGCGCGGTCCGTTTCTTGCCGCGGGAGGTCTGGCGGCGGTCTGGGTCGTTGTCGTGTCGATCTACAGCGCACCGATCGAATACACGCGCTCCTATGCGTCGACAGCCGCCGTGCTCGCCGCTCAGGTGAGGCGGGTGGCGGGCGACGCGTGCGTGCAGGGTCATCACCTGCCGGTGGGTGTTCGCGCGATGCTGGCGTATCACGGCGGCATCAAGTTCGGGCCGCAATTTGCGGCCCCGCTAGCATGCCGCGTCGCCATCCAACGCGACAGCGAACGGACGACCGGCGACGATGAACCGCTGCGCGGCTGGAATGTCGCCTACGAGTTCACACGTCGCGCGCGCTATGACGAAGTGTTCAGGGTGTGGGTACGCAACTGACCGTTGCGGATAGCGAGTATGGCTGACCACCGCGGGGCGTTGACACCACCCGATACGTCGACCCGCGCATTCGTCAAGCTCGCGTCGCCGCTGTTCGTCGCAAACCTCGCGCTGGTAGGCACCGGAACGATCGACACGGTGATGGCAGGGCGCTTGTCGGCAACCGACCTGGCGGCGGTTGCGGTCGGCACCAGCATTTATATTTCGGTGTACATCGGTCTAATGGGCGTGCTGCAGGGACTGTCGCCGATCGCTGGCCATCACTACGGTGCGCAGCGCTGGCGTGCCATCGGCGACGACTTGCAACAGGCGCTGTGGCTGTCACTGACTCTCGCCATCATCGGTCTGCCGCTGCTGCTTGCAACAGACACTTGGCTCACGTTCGCGCAGGTCGATGCCGAAGTAAAGTCCAAATGCACTGCGTATCTGCACGCAACCGCGTACGGCTTGGCGGCTGCACTTGCGGCGCGTGCGTACGTCGCACTGTATGCCGCCGTGTCGCGGCCGCGCATCACGATGGTGATCAATCTGTTCGCACTCGCGGCCAAAGCGCCGCTCAATGCAGTGTTCATGTATGGCTATGGATCGATTCCTGCCATGGGTGGTGCGGGTGCGGGAGTGTCGACTGCCGTGCTGGCGTGGCTAATGCTGGTAATGAACTTCGGTGCGTGGCGCTTCGATTCATCGTTCGCGCGGTTCCGAAGCAAGTCGATTCACATGCCAAGACTGAGGCGTCAGCGCGAGCTGCTCAAGCTTGGGATACCTATCGGATTGTCGGTGCTGTTCGAGGTTACGTCGTTCACGTTCATGTCAGTTCTGATCGCGCGCCTCGGCACCGCCGCAGTGGCGGGCCACCAAATCATCGCTAATTTGATAGCGCTGCTGTTCATGATGCCACTCGCCCTCGGTATCGCCACGAGCGTGCTGGTTGCGCAGGCGCTCGGCGCCGGCGATGCACATGTGGCCCGACGTGCGGCGCTGCGCGGATTGCGGCTCACAATCAGTATTGCTGTCGCGGCCGCGATAACGGTTTGGTTGTTCCGCGAACAGATTGTCGGCCTTTATACGATCGATGCGGCGGTAGGCAGTATCGCGATGTCGCTGCTGGGTCTGGCCGCGGTGTTTCATGTCTTCGACGCTGGGCAGGGCGTAGCCGGATTCGCTTTGCGCGGTTACAAGAACACGCTTTGGCCGATGGTTATCTACGGCGTGGCGCTGTGGGCGATCGGGCTCGTGGGCGGCTTCTGGATCGGGCTGCATGCGACGCCGTTCGGACCGCCCCGCGGACCAGCGGGTTTTTGGGAAGCAGCACTGCTTGGCATCGCGATCGCTGCAATCGCTCTTACCTGCCTGACCGTCGTCGTTTCAAAACGTGCCACGCGGGCACAAAAAAGGCCGGGAGACCCGGCCTTTTAAAACTTGCAGCTCGTTTAACGGCGCTCTGCTTGCAGAGCCGCGATCCGCTGTTCGATCGGCGGGTGGCTCGAGAACAACGCCAGCATGCCGCTCGGACGCCCGTTGATGCCGAACGTTTGCACTTGCTGCGGCAGCTGTCCGGGGTCTTGTCCGCCCAATCGCGCGAGCGCATTGATCATCGGGCGATTGCTGCCCATCAGCGCAGCCGCGCCTGCGTCAGCACGGAACTCACGGCGGCGAGAGAACCATGCCACCACGATTGCAGCCAGGAATCCGAGCGCGATGTCCAGCACGATCGTCGTTAGGTAGTACCCGATCCCCGGCGCGGCGCTTTCGTTACGCAACACCATGCGGTCAACGACGTAGCCAATCACGCGTGACGCGAAGACAACGAACGTGTTCATCACGCCTTGCAGCAACGTCATCGTCACCATGTCGCCGTTGGCGATGTGCGATACCTCGTGACCAAGCACGGCCTCGACTTCGTCCTTGCTCATCGATTGCAGCAGA
>DATLOA010000181.1:0-3130 GCA_035536515.1 Burkholderiaceae bacterium
CAACCTGTCGACCGGTTGAAGACGAACCGTTTCGGCTGTGCGCCCTGGTGCAGGACGTCGCGCCCGTTCGGCCCCGACGCCTGCAGTGGCACGGTCCTGTGTCTGCAACATCGCTTCGATTTCCTGATGGATATCACGCGCGGTACGGTCCCAGGTACAACGACTCACGTGACCGCGCATGCGTTCAAGGCGATGTTCGCGATCTGCTGCGGTTTCCGCCAGGCTGCGCGCGCACGCTGAGATGAATTCCTCGGCCGTGGCTGCGACTGAAACGGAATCACCGTACAAACCGACGACATCATGAATCGGCGTGCTGACGATCGGCTTTTCTCCGGCCATGTATTCAAGCGTTTTCGTCGGGCTGATGAACCGCGTCGACTCGTTGCGCGCAAACGGCAACAAACACACATCCCATTGCGCCACCAAGTGCGGCAACACTTCGTATGGCTGCCGACCCAGCCAGTGAACGTTGGCGCGCTGGGGTAATAAAGCGGGATCTATCTTCACGATCGGGCCCGCGATAACCCACTGCCAGTTCGGAGCGGCGTCTGCAACCGCGGTTAGCAATTCGAGGTCGAAGCGTTCGTCTATGACGCCGAAAAAGCCGAGTCGCGGATGAGCGATTGGAGCGTGCAACCGCTCGGCGTCTTCTCTGTATGGGTTCCGCTTGCGATCCGTTGTCGGCAACGTCGACATGACGGGCATCGTGACGTGCGGTGAACTCACTTCCCTTGAAAAGCCATTGGATAAGGAAGATTGGCGCGGCGAAAAGTGCTCTGCGTCTACGGCGCTCGGAAAGCAACGAACAGTCTTGTGCAGTTGGCGCTTGGCTTCGTACAAACTTGGCCCGCCCGTTAGCACGAGCTCGGCGCGCTTAAGAAGCGCTTTTTCCCTCTGAATCATCTGTCGTGGTGCATTCTTGAATGCCGACAACTCGTCCATGCAGTCATAAATCACCGCTTGCGGCGTCAGTTCGGACAATAGCGGCAGCGCCATCGGCGTGTAGAACCAGACTAAATAATTATTTATTGAAAAGTCAGTCAAGTATTCAGCCAGCAGATGCTTCAGCTCCGGCAGCTGGTCATCATGAAAACCCACCGCGTCCACCGTGGTGTGCGGTCGCAGGATTTCCACGTTCGAGCAAGGCGCTATCCGCTGTAAGAAAGGAGTTTGATTGCCGCGAACAGGCTCTTCAAAAAACAAGACTCGATAGTGCTTCGCCAAACGAGAAAGCAGGTGCTGAGGGCGCTGATAGACAAAATCCCAGCGCAGGTGAGAAAAAACAAGCAGCGTTTGCATGAGACCCTCTTGGAATCTGAACATCGAAACAGGCGTTGCCGCCAACTCGATGAGCTTCGCAAGCAAGCGCGCAGCCCAATTAAGCAAACCTCATACCCATCGCCCGCAGCCGGTCAACGTAAGAAGTACCTTCTTTTACGCAGGCGCGCTACTTGCACTACGGGGGCCATGAAACCAGAACGTTTTACAGCAGCCTCAAACACCTCGACCTCTTTCAGTGGTTTCGATTACCTGATCGTCGGCGCCGGCTTCGCAGGCAGCGTATTGGCCGAACGCCTCGCGCACGCTCTTGATCTACGCGTATTGGTCGTCGACCGGCGTCCGCATATCGGTGGCAACGCCTACGATCGGCACGATGACGCAGGCGTCATGATTCATCCTTACGGCCCGCATATCTTCCACACCAATTCTGCTGACGTATTCGACTATCTATCACGCTATACGCAATGGCGGCCTTATCAGCATCGCGTGCTCGCCAGTGTTGACGGCCAACTTGTTCCCATGCCGATCAACCTCGACACAGTCAATAACCTGTATGGCCTGAAGTTGAGCTCATTCGAAATGGGGCATTTTCTCGAGTCCGTCGCCGAGAAGGTCGACAACATAAAGACGTCAGAAGATGTTGTTGTTAACGCGGTCGGGCGCGATCTTTACAACAAATTCTTCCGGGGCTACACACGCAAGCAGTGGGGAATGGACCCTTCTGAGCTGGACTCCGGTGTTACCGCGCGCGTGCCGACGCGCACCAATCGCGATGGACGTTATTTCACAGACACTTTTCAGGCGATGCCGCGGTACGGCTACACGCGAATGTTCGAAGCCATGCTGAACCATCCGAACATCAAAGTGATGCTGAACACGGACTATCGGGAGATTGTCGATCTGATTCCGTGGAAGCGAATGATCTACACGGGGCCGGTCGATGCGTTCTTCGATTTCAAATTCGGCAAACTTCCGTATCGCAGCTTGCAGTTCGAGCACGTCACGCTGCCGGTCGAACGCTTTCAGCCGGTCGGTACTGTCAACTATCCGAACGACTACGGCTATACGCGCATCAGCGAGTTCAAGCACATCACGGGGCAAATTCACCCGAGCACCTCCGTGGTGTACGAATATCCACGCGCCGACGGTGATCCGTACTATCCGGTGCCAACGCGCGAGAACGCGGCGTTATACAAACGCTACGAGGCAGAAGCCGATGCGCAAACCAACGTCACCTTTGTCGGGCGCCTTGCGACATACAAGTACTACAACATGGATCAGGTCGTTGCTCAGGCGTTAGCGGCATTCAAACGCCTGCGCACGCAGCACGAGCGCCGGGAGATCTCAACACTTGCTCTGCGTACGGCCGATACCGCTAACGCAGTCGGTGATGCCTAGTCACCGCGGCGGTACGAGTACGGTGCCGCTGAAGCCTTCGCGCGCATAGTCGCCTAGCACGTCCGCGGCAATCCGCGTCACGGCCGGAGATTCGCACAGCGCAACGCACGCCCCGCCGAATCCTGCGCCTGTCAGCCGCGCTCCATGTACCTCGGAATGCGTTTGCAGCAACGCAACCAATCGATCGAGCGCCGGCACCGATACTCCAAAGTCGTCGCGCAAGCTGGCGTGCGATGCATTCATCAACGCGCCGAATTCCACCGGGGTGGCGTGCTGCACGGCCTTCAGTACTCGCGCGTTTTCAGTTACCACATGGCGAGCGCGACTGCGCCACGGCTCGTCGAGCGCGTTGATCTTCGGGAGCTCGTCAATTTCAACGTCGCGTAGCGCGCGCACGCCCAGCAACCTTGATGCTTCTTCGCATTCGGCGCGGCGCTGGTTGAACGAGCTT
>DATLOA010000182.1:0-4588 GCA_035536515.1 Burkholderiaceae bacterium
GTGCTTGCGCCGAATAAAACACTGGCGGCCCAGCTGTACTCGGAGATGCGAGAGTTCTTTCCGAACAACGCAATCGAGTATTTCGTTTCGTACTACGACTACTACCAGCCCGAGGCGTACGTTCCTTCGCGCGATCTCTACATCGAGAAGGACAGCAGCATCAACGAGCACATCGAGCAGATGCGCTTATCGGCTACTAAGTCGCTGCTCGAGCGCCGCGATGTCGTCATCGTTGCCACCGTGTCGGCGATCTACGGCATCGGTGATCCATCGGACTATCACTCGATGGTCCTGACGCTGCGGCATAACGATCGTCTCAGCCAGCGCGACATCATCGTGCGGCTGACGCAGATGCAGTACAAGCGCAGCGACATGGATTTCACGCGCGGCACATTCCGCGTTCGTGGCGACACGATCGACATCTTCCCGGCCGAGCACGCCGAGCTTGCCGTCAGAGTGGATCTGTACGACGACGAAGTCGATTCGATTCAATTGTTCGATCCGCTGACCGGCCGCGTGCGGCAGAAGATTCCGCGCTTTACGTTGTATCCGTCGTCGCACTATGTGACCCCGCGCCAGAATGTATTACGTGCGATTGAGACCATCAAGGAAGAGCTGAAAGAGCGCATTGAGACCTTCGTTGCTCAAGGCAAGCTGGTCGAGGCGCAGCGCATCGAGCAGCGCACCCGCTTCGATATTGAAATGCTGAACGAGCTCGGCTTCTGCCGCGGCATCGAGAATTACACGCGCCATATTTCGGGCTCGATGCCAGGCGAGCCGCCGGCCACGCTTGTCGACTATCTGCCGCCCGATGCGCTGATGTTCATCGACGAATCGCACGTGACGATCCCACAGCTCGGTGGCATGTACCGCGGCGACCGCGCACGCAAGGAAACCCTCGTGGACTTCGGGTTCCGCCTGCCGTCGGCGCTCGACAACCGTCCGCTGCGCTTTGACGAATTCGAACGCAAGATGCGGCGCTCGATTTTCGTGTCGGCTACGCCTGCGGCGTACGAGCACGAACATTCATCGCAGGTGGTCGAACAGTTAGTGCGTCCGACCGGCTTGGTTGATCCGCAGATCCAGGTGCGGCCGGCGCGCACGCAGGTCGACGATGTGTTGTCCGAGATCAAGCTGCGCACCGATCAGGGTGATCGCGTGTTGATTACGACGCTGACCAAGCGCATGGCAGAGGACTTGACCGAGTTTCTGTCAGAGCACGGTATCAAAGTGCGCTATCTGCACTCGGATATCGATACGGTCGAGCGGGTCGAGATCATTCGTGACCTTCGCGCCGGCGTTTTCGACGTTGTGGTCGGCATCAACCTGCTGCGTGAAGGGCTCGATTTGCCCGAGGTATCGCTAGTCGCGATTCTCGATGCCGACAAAGAGGGTTTTCTGCGCTCCGAACGTTCGCTTATCCAGACCATCGGTCGGGCAGCGCGGCACCTAAGCGGCATGGCCATCATGTACGCCGACAAGGTGACCGACTCAATGCAGCGGGCGATCGAGGAGACCGACCGGCGGCGGGAGAAACAGGCCCTGTTTAACGCCGCGAACGACATCATTCCGCGCAGCATCGTCAAAGAGGTGCGCGAAATGATTGACGGTGTATATGACGCGACCGCCTCGCGCCAGGACCTGAAAGCCGCCACCGCTGCGGCCCAGTATGAGGTCATGTCTGAAAAGCAGGTTTCCAGGGAAATCAAGCGGCTCGAAAAGCAGATGTTCGAACACGCCAAGAACCTCGAGTTCGAGAAAGCCGCGCGCGTGCGGGATCAACTTGCGCTGCTGAAGGAACAGGTTTTTGGCTCCGGAGGGGCGACCAATGTAGTGGCGCTCGTACCGGGTGAGAAAGCGGCATGACCGCTGAGCCTTGTGCCAATCGCGGTAGCCCCGATCTTGTAACCAAGGGTAGGAGGCGCGAACTTTGCCAAGGCGGGTGGGTCTGCTGGAACGATGAAGGTTGGCGCTCGGCGGCAGGTTAGGGTTTATCAGGGGCTATTAGGGTCCGGGGCGGCGAAACCGCCACTTGAAAAGGCGAATGGGTATGACGAAGGTTTTGTTTGTTTGCATGGGCAATGTCTGCCGCTCCCCTATTGCGGAAGGGGTTTTCCGCAAAATGGTGCGCGATGCCGGTATAGAAGACATCGTCCAAATTGGCTCGGCCGGGACGCATGCGTATCACGTCGGTGAACCGCCCGACGTTCGCGGCCAGCAGGCGGCGCGCAAGCGCGGCTACGAGCTGACCGACCTGCGTGCGCGCCAGATCACGCAGTCCGATTTCCATGAATACGACCTCATCCTGGCGATGGATTGGGAGAACCTGTCGCTGTTACAGCAACAGTGTCCGCGCCAGCAAAAGCACAAGCTGCATCTGTTAATGCGCTACGCCGGCGAGTTCGACGCGGCCACAGTGCCTGACCCGTATTACGGTGGCCCGGAGGGCTTCGGTACCGTGCTCGATTACGTCGAGGATGCGTGCCAGGGATTGCTTGAAGTCGTCCGCAAGCGGGCAACGATGTACGCTGCTGCTTGAGTCAAAGCAGCGAGCGGCAACTAGGCGCCTTCACGGGCGCCTTTTTATTGCATGAACTTCGAGGAAGTTCTTGATTTCTGGTTCGGTGCGGCTGGCGACTCCGAGCGGGGGAAGACGCGGCAGCTTTGGTTTCTCAAGTCAGACGAAACCGATCAACTCGTGCGTAACCGCTTTGGCGGTACGGTCGAAGCGGCATTGAACGGCAGGATCGACGAGTGGGCGCTGACGCCGCGCGGCAAGCTGGCGTCAATCATCGTGCTCGACCAACTCACGCGCAACATCTTCCGCGATACGCCACGCTCCTTCGCCGGCGACGCGCAAGCGTTGCGGCTCTCGTCGAGTCTTGTCGACCGCGAGGACGACAGGCTTCTGGCGCTGCGCGAGCGCTGGTTTGTTTACATGCCGTTCGAGCACTCCGAGTTTCTGAATGATCAGATCGAATCGGTGCGGTTGTTCGAGCAACTTGCGAAGGAAGGCTTGGAAGAGCCGCTACCGTGGGCGGTCAAACACTACGACGTGATCAAGCGCTTCGGTCGCTTTCCCCATCGCAACTCCATCCTGGGCCGCGAATCGACCACCGAGGAAGTCGAATTTCTAAACGAGCCGGGCTCGCGGTTCTAGGCGTCAGTCGTCAATCTCCGCTTTGGCTTGCTCGACGTCGAGCCTTTCCATCGCATCCATGGGCTCGCACCCGGCAGCTTCGGCGTAGAGCTGCTCGGCTTGCTTTAGAGCCTTGTTCCCTTCAAGCATTACAAGGCCATTGGCGTATTCGATGCGCGCTATTGCCGAGTCTGGATTGAGCTTCAGCGCTGTTTGGTAATTCTTCATCGCGGCGTCTTTTTTTGCGCCATAGGTTAATCCGCCGATCATTGCCCCGACCTTGTCGATGACTTCGGCGTGATAAGCACCGAGCGCGATGTGCGCGTCTGCATGCTTCGGTGCCTGCTTGATCGCACTTTCAAGCGCATTCTTCACCTTGCCGCCGACGCCCTGCGCCAGCGCTTTAGCAATCGAAATGCCCTGCGCGTAGCGACCTAGCGCGTAAGCCTGCCAATAGAACGCGTTGGCGTTCTTGGGTTGATCGCGCTGCAATTTCTCGGCACGCGACGCGACTTCCTCGAACAGCTCGAGCTTTTTCTTGTCGTTCGCTTCCAGATAGTTCGCGTAGATCGCCTGCGACTTATTAGCCACGTTGACGCCGTCGGCGCCTGCCTTCCCGCCGAGCTCAGCTGCCGTCTGAAAGTCGCCTGCATGGAACGCGATCCACGCGTCGATTACAGCATCGCTTTTCGGAAACGGCTCCGCATCGCCCTTGTGCAGCCGATCCCACGCCTTCTTCAAGGTCACCGCCGTGTACTGAAATTTCTTGTCGGCGTGCGGAAACTTCGTCCACGTCTTCGCCATGTCGTGTCTCCCTGTTGCAGTCAGTTGCTCAGATATTCGGCGGCTAGCTTTTCGAACAGAGCGCGCGCGCTGCCGCTCAGATAGGGTGCAGTGAGTGCCATTGTCTGATAGCACCCGCGCTGCAGCGCTGCGCCTACGACGGCCGGCTCATTGGATCGCCGCGGATCGAGGACATACGCATACGAAAGCCAATACGTTGCGACCACGACCATGTTTGTTGCCAATGCTTCAAGCTCACGACGATTCGCACTCAACTCACCCGCGCTCTGCAGGCCTTCACACAGCCGCCGCGCCACGTCGACCTTCTCGTTCAGCAACTCCTTAAACTTGATCTCGAGCGTTCGATTGTTTGCCAGCAGGTTGTTCAGGTCGCGATAGAAAAATCGATACTTCCAGACCTGCTCGAACAGCAGGTGCAGGAACAACCAGGCATCCTCGACATTTGCCGACCTCCCGGTCGGCACCGCCAGCAGCTGATCCATCTCCCGCTCGAACTCCTGGAAGATGCAATTGATGATGTCGTCTTTGTTTTTGAAGTGGTAATACAAGTTGCCCGGGGAGATCTTCATCTCCTCCGAGATCAGCGTCGTGTTGACGTTGGGTTCGCCAAAGTCGTTAAACAGCCGCAGTGAGACATCAAGAATA